>PCTP01000186.1 GCA_002770795.1 Gammaproteobacteria bacterium CG22_combo_CG10-13_8_21_14_all_40_8
TTTTGCTCTTTTGGCAGCAATAATTTTTTCCTGTATCCCCCCCACCGCATAAACTAAGCCGGTGAGGGTGAGTTCTCCAGTCATGGCTAATGGGCGCTTAATGATTTTTTTCAATAATAAAGATAATATGGCTGTGGCTATGGTAATGCCTGCAGAAGGTCCATCTTTTGGGGTAGCACCCTCAGGGACATGGATGTGGATGAAAGCGTTGTCAATATCCTCGTTTAATTGTAAGGCTTTTGCATGACTCGAAATATAGGAGTAGGCAATTTCTGCTGACTCTCGCATCACTTCCCCTAAATTACCCGTTAATTTTAGCCCCCGATGTTTATGATGAATAATAGCCGCTTCAATATCTAGAGTACATCCCCCCATGGCTGTCCATGCTAAACCAGTGACGACACCAATTGATTTATTGGGTTTACTATCTTGAAAATAGGGTTCTCCTAAAAGCTCCACAATAGTTTTTTTATGGATGTTTTTAGCAGAAAATTTGGCATTTGAGACGATTCTAACCACACTTTTTCGAACAATTCTACCCAACTGTTTTTCTAAAGAGCGAAGTCCTGCACCCCTAGCATATCCCTCTATAAGAAACTTCAGGGCAGAAGGGGTGATTTTAAGTTGACTAGGGCTTAATCCAGATTGGTTGAGTTTTTTGGGCCACAAGTATTTCTCGACGATTTCAATTTTTTCTTCGATTAAATAACCCGCTAAACGGATAATTTCCATTCTGTCTAATAAAGGGCTTGGTATACTATCTAATTGATTGGCGGTACAAATAAATAGAACTTTGCTGAGATCGATGCGCAAATCAATGTAATTGTCCAGAAAAGCGCCATTTTGTTCAGGATCAAGAACTTCTAGAAGGGCTGAGGCAGGGTCACCTTGATAGGAGTTGCCAATTTTATCAATTTCATCCAGCATAATGACTGGATTTGCGCTATTTGTTTGCCTCAAGGCTTGAACAATTTTTCCAGGCATCGCTCCTATGTAAGTTTTTCGATGGCCTTTTATTTCAGCTTCATCATGCAGCCCACCGACTGAAAAACGGAAAAAATTTCGTTTAAGCGCTTTGGCTATCGTCATCCCGATGGAGGTTTTTCCAACACCAGGTGGACCCACAAAGAGTAAAATAGCCCCAGTGATTTCACCCTTTAGAGCACCAACTGCTAAAAACTCAATGATGCGTTGCTTTACATCATCTAGACCTGCATGGGATTGACTTAATATCCGTCTTGCGGTGTTTAAATTCAAATTGTCTTTGGTTGTTAAACCCCAAGGTAGCTCTGTTGTGGCTTCAAGATAGTTTCTGGTCACCGCATATTCTGGGGAGCCGGCTTCAAGAATTTTTAGCTTGTTTATTTCTTTAAAAAGCTTTTCTACTACATTGTCTGGCATCTGTTTTTGAGAAATACGTTGGCTAAACTCTTTGATATCAGCAGTTCGGTCATCCATTTCTAGACCTAACTCTTTTTGAATCACTTTAAGCTGCTCTCTCAGAAAAAATTTACGTTGCCCTTCATTGATGGCATTTTCAACCTGCTGATGAATGGTGTTCTGAATTTTTGAAACCTCTAATTCCTTACGAACTAGCGTTAAAACCTTTTCGAGTCTTGTTTTTAAATCCACAGTATCCAGTATTTTTTGCAGTTCATGTTTGTTGGCTGTGGTTAATCCAGCTGAAAAATCGGCGATGGTGGAGGGGTCGTTTAAGTCAAAGCGATTGAGAAAGAATTTTACTTCATCTCCATACAGTGGATGTAACCGTGATAATTCCTTTAAGTTGTTGATGATATTAATGGCGTAGGCTCTAATTCTATCTTGATTTCTATAGTCTGGTTCTTGAGGGTATTCCACTTCAGCCATGAAGGGAATGTCGCCCTTGAGCCATTTTTTAATACGAAAGCGATGCACACCTTCCGCAATAAATTGAATTTTTCCTGAGGCATTGACGGGATGATGAACTCTCACCAAGGTGCCAATACTCTCAAAGTCTTGAATATCCGCTTTGTCAGTATTTAATGAGTTGGTTAATAATAAACCTGCCAATTTGTGTTCCGTATCAGAAATCTGCATTAAAGAGGATTCCCAGATTTCCTCATTCATTAAAATTGGAAGTGTTTGTGGTGGAAAAAATGGTCTTTCAGATAGAGGGAGAATGTTGATGATGCTAGGGAGCATGGTTTCATCTGTATTATGATTGCTTGAATCAGAATCGGTTTCGTTATGATTGTTTTCATCCTTTTTAGCCATGCAAATACCTATCGAGAGTTTTTTCAATTGAATTCAAATTGCACCATCGTTTAAGTTATAGATGATAGACTCACATTTGTATATACCAGTGCTATCTCAAAATGTTTGTTGCAGCAAGGCCAGAAGCTGCCAAACTTGAGGCTGAAATTTTAGAAATAGCAATTAATGTCCAGGTATCACAGAGATAGAAGAAGTATGGCGCATTTTTCTTGCTATTACGAAATCAGGATGAATGATGACAGGTACCGCCCTGTAGGCTAAAATTTGTACTCTTTTAGCCGATATCCTATATAATGAATATGATTGAGAGGAATTCAGGAGGAAATCATGATCCAACTTACGAGCCTAATACCATTAGATTTTCATCGGCATTACGGTGTGATTAATGATAAAAAGCAACTCGTCAAACCGATTAAAGTGACTGCGACGGATCCGGCAACTGCGACTCGAGAATTTAGTCCTATTGTTGCTGATGAGTCCATTGTTGAAGAGCGAAGGAAGAGAAACGCAAGACGAAGAATTTATGCAAGGGTTCGCTATAACCAGCGTAAAAAACTTCGCAGAAAAACCGATATAATCAACAATCCCTCTCAAAGAGTCATCTCTGAAAGTGCAAATGAGTCATTAAACCATGAAAATTTAAAGGATGAAGCTCCTCATGCCATGAAAGATTTGTCGGCTCCCATTCACAAAGTTGATATCAAAGTGTAATTCTTTATCAACCATTAAAACCCCGTTCTAAGAACCTGGCTATTGGCTTTTTGGGGTTGCCAAAAGTAACACAATGTCACCAGGAAAATAGGCAATACAACATATTCCAGTTATAATCCTCTCAATAAGCAATTCATCCAAAAATAAACCCGAACCTTGTGTTAATTTTTTAACAGGTTCATTGATGCTGAAACGAATATGTCACAAATTTTACAAGAAATTTCTAAAAGGCGAACTTTTGCCATTATTTCGCACCCTGATGCGGGTAAAACCACGATTACAGAAAAGTTACTTTTGTTCGGAAACGCTATTCAGATCGCGGGTACGGTAAAATCTCGAAAATCTGATCGTCATGCGACCTCTGATTGGATGGAAATGGAAAAACAACGGGGCATTTCTATCACGACTTCTGTGATGCAATTTCCTTACAAAGATGCCATTGTTAATTTATTGGATACCCCAGGGCATGAGGACTTTTCTGAGGATACCTACCGAACTCTAACTGCAGTTGACTCTGCTTTAATGGTTATTGATTGCGCTAAGGGTGTTGAACAAAGAACCATCAAATTGATGGAAATTTGTCGTATGAGAGACACCCCGATTTTGACCTTTATGAATAAAATGGATCGTGAAACCCGTGATCCTATAGAACTGATGGATGAGGTTGAGGATATTCTGGGAATAGCCTGTGCGCCTATTACTTGGCCTATTGGCATGGGTAAAAACTTCAAAGGTGTTTATCATCTCATAGAAGATAAAATTTATTTGTATCAAACAGGCATGGGACATACGATTCAAGAGACCCAAGAAATTTTTGGCCTAAACAATCCTGAGTTAGATAAAAAAATTGGCTCTTTAGCCGATGAACTAAGAGATGAGCTAGAATTAGTCAAGGGTGCAAGTAACGCATTTGATCTAGGAGATTTTTTGGCGGGAAGGTTAACGCCGGTATTTTTTGGAACAGCTTTGGGCAATTTTGGTATCGATATGTTTTTGGATGGATTGGTTCAATGGGCACCCAAACCCTTAGCAAGGGAGGCTTCAGGTAGAATGATTCCGCCAGAGCAAGATAAGTTCTCTGGTTTTGTGTTCAAAATACAGGCCAATATGGATCCTAATCATAGAGATCGAGTCGCTTTTTTAAGAATTTGCTCTGGACAATATAATAAAGGCATAAAGCTAAAGCATGTAAGAATAGGCAAGACAGTACAAATTAACAATGCCTTAACCTTTCTTGCTGGGGCTCGTACACAGCTTGAGGAGGCTTTTGCCGGGGATATTATTGGTCTACACAATCATGGCACCATTCAAATTGGTGATACTTTCTGTGATGGTGAAGATTTGAAGTTCTCGGGTATTCCTCATTTTGCACCTGAACTCTTTAGAAGAATTCGATTGAGAGATCCACTAAAGGCGAAGCAACTTCAAAAAGGCTTAATAGAGTTATCCGAAGAAGGGGCGACACAGGTATTTAGACCCTTGGATAAAAATGATTTGATCGTGGGTGCTGTAGGTATACTACAATTTGATGTAGTCGCACAGAGATTACAGACGGAATACAATGTCGACTGTATTTACGAGCCTATCAATTTGAGCACCGCTCGTTGGGTTTATTGTGATGATCCTCAAATGTTGAAAGATTTTAGGGCTAAAGCCTCATTGAATCTTTCTTTAGATGGCGGTGATTGTTTGGCTTATCTGGCGCCAACCATGGTGAATTTAAATTTAATGAAAGAAAGATGGCCTAAAATTGAATTTAGAGAAACCAGAGAGCATTAAAATCCTTGAGCATTAAATATATTGCTTCGGTTTTTATGTGGAGGTCTTTTGGGTATAACGAACCAATAAAGTTGTTTTTTTGATACTGCTTAGAATCTGATGACCAAAATTTTCAGTGTTTAGAAACAGGCTAAAGGGGTGAAATGAAGTACCAATTATTTGATGCACATTGTCATTTAGACTCTCCAAGATTTGATAAGGATAGAGAAGAATTATTAATTTTGGCTCAGCGAGTAGGCGTTAAGGGGATTGTTCTCGCTGGTACGACTAAAGATTCATGGCGAAAAATAAGACAGTTGACTGCACTTCATCCCAGTATGTACACCGCTTTAGGGCTGCACCCTTATTTTATCGACCAGCATACAGCTGCAGATATTCGAAGTCTCGAGTTGGCAGTGGAAACTCCTCCGATTGTAGCTGTTGGCGAGATTGGGCTGGATTTTTACAACCCAGCGCTTGATAAAAATAAGCAAGTGGTGTTGTTTCATGCGCAAATTCACATCGCCAATATGGCGAAATTACCTGTTGTGCTTCATGTTCGTAAAGCTCATGATGAGGTGTTAAAACATCTGCGTATATCCAATTTTCAGCAAGGTGGTGTCGTGCATGCTTTTAATGGTTCTATGGATCAAGCTAAAAGATATATTGATATGGGCTTTGTGTTAGGTTTTGGTGGAGCAATGACTTATCAAAGGGCTACGAAACTCAGAGCTTTGGCTTCGACTTTACCCTTAAGTTCAATTGTTTTAGAGACCGATGCACCAGACATGAAACCCGTTACTTGCCAACTAGATCGCAATACACCTATCCATTTGTTGGATAATTTTCGAGTGCTATGTGAGTTAAGATCAGAAAATCATTCACAAGTGGCTTTGCAAACGACCTTAAATGCGATGAGAGTGTATCGTATAGAATAAAAACATTAGGCATTTTATGAAGACTGAAAAAAACACCAGGATAGATTTCCCAAAAACTGCGGCTCTGATTTTAGATGAGCTATGTAGAATGGGGGAAGTTGATGAGTCTCAAATGAAGGTTGCCCTATTAAAATGTTCCAAATGGCAAGCCTTAGGCATGCCTCCTCATGAAATTGTCTCAAAGTGTGAGCTATCTCATAAAATAACAGAGAAAGCCATTGATCAAAACTACATGATGAATTGGTTAAGTCGCCGTACTGGCATTGATATTGCCGAGATAGATCCCTTAAAAATTAAAGTTGAAGAAGTGACGAGTGTGATGTCTCTGGCTTTTGCCAAAAGGAATGGCATCATTGCAATTGATGTGAATAAATTTGGGATTGTGATTGCCATGAGTTGGCCGAATGAATCGGCATGGAAAGCCAGCTTGGAACAGGTGGTGAATAAACCCATACGACTGGTTTTGGCGACTCCTGAACAAATCAGGCGCTACCAACAAGAATTTTATAACTTGAGCTTTTCGGTTAAAGGAGCTAAACAAGAACACTTGCAACGCTCTGATGTGCATAATTTTGAGCAGTTGATCGAGTTAGGAGGGCGTGGGGATGTTGATGCCAATGACAAGCATGTGGTCAGAATTGTGGATTGGCTATTGCAATATGCCTTTGAACAAAGAGCCAGTGATATCCATATAGAAC
>PCTP01000224.1:0-4755 GCA_002770795.1 Gammaproteobacteria bacterium CG22_combo_CG10-13_8_21_14_all_40_8
TAAATCGACCCGATATTCATAATGCATTCGATGACCTGATGATTTCTGAACTCACTGAAATGCTTTATAAGATCGATAAAAACACCAATATCCGTTTAGTTTTGTTGAAAGGCGCGGGTAAAAGTTTTTCTGCCGGCGCTGATCTTAACTGGATGAAAAGAATGGCCCATTATAACTGGAACGAAAATTTTCAGGACTCCTTAGCCCTTGCCTCATTACTCAGTGCACTTCATGGCTTAACCCAACCCATTATTGCCGTAGTACAGGGTTCAGCCTATGGTGGTGGTGTCGGATTAATTGCCGCCTGCGATTTTGCTATTGCCAGTAATAAAGCCAAATTCTGTCTCTCTGAAGTGAAACTCGGACTCATCCCTGCGGTAATAAGCCCCTATGTGGTTCGTGCCATGGGAGAACGCGCAAGCAAACGCTATTTTATTAGCGCAGAAACCTTTGATGCCTACAAAGCTTTTGAACTGGGATTGGTTTCAGAAGTTGTCCCCCATTCTGATTTGGATACGGTGGTAGAAAACATGGTTCAACAAATTATTGCCAATGGCCCAATTGCCATTGCCGAAGCCAAAAAACTAATAGATAAAGTCTCTCTGGGTGATATTAATGAAGAAATGATCAGAGACACTGCTCAAAAAATTGCCGATCTTCGTTCCAGCCCAGAGGGCAAAGAAGGTGTCAGTGCATTTTTAGAAAAACGTCGCCCCGTTTGGCCAGATAAAGAATCTATCGTAACTGATTTAGCTGAAGTGAGTGATGATGAGCTTGAATAAAATACTCATAGCTAACCGTGGTGAAATAGCTTGTCGAATTATTAAAACAGCTAAACGGCTCGGCATTAAAACCGTTGCTATTTACTCTGATTTTGATAAAGACTCACTCCATACCCAAATGGCTGATGAGGCATACCATATTGGTGGTTCAGCCACCAAAGACAGTTATTTATGCATGGATAAAATTTTGCAGGTTGCCAAAACCTCTGGTGCCGATGCAGTTCATCCGGGCTACGGCTTTTTGTCAGAAAATGCCCAGTTTGCTCGTGATTGCGCTAAAGCCAATATCATCTTTATTGGTCCCCCTGTTGCAGCCATTGAAGCCATGGGTTCAAAAAGTGCCGCTAAAGAGATTATGCAAAAAGCCGGTGTTCCTTTAGTACAGGGTTATCATGGTGACAACCAAACACCTGAATTTTTAAAACAAAAAGCTGTAGAAATTGGTTTTCCTGTGTTATTAAAAGCTTCCGCTGGCGGCGGCGGTAAGGGCATGAGAATCGTCGAAAATGAAGCAAACTTTCTTGAGCAATTATCCAGTTGCCAACGAGAGGCTTTATCCAGCTTTGGCGATGACAATATTCTCATCGAAAAATACCTGACCAAACCACGCCATGTGGAAATACAAGTTTTTGCGGATAAGCATGAGCATCAAGTGCATTTATTTGAAAGAGATTGTTCCATCCAAAGACGTCATCAAAAAGTGATTGAAGAAGCACCCGCGCCAAACATTCCTGATGCAGTTCGTAACAAGCTAGGGGCTGTCGCCATACAAGCGGCCAAAGCCATAGGTTATGAAGGCGCTGGTACCGTCGAGTTTTTGTATGATATAGACAATCGCTTTTATTTCATGGAAATGAACACCAGACTTCAAGTAGAACATCCAGTCACCGAAATGATTACCGGCGTAGATCTGGTGGAGTGGCAAATTTTAGTGGCAGCTGGTGAACCATTGCCTTTGCAACAACATGAAATACAAGCCAATGGACATGCCTTTGAAGTGCGAATTTATGCAGAAGATCCCAGTCATGATTTTTTACCCGCCATTGGTAAAATACAGCATCTTCAATTCCCTAGGGTAAACGATCATGTACGCATCGACAGCGGCATTGTCGAAGGCGATACCATTGGTATTTTTTATGATCCCATGATTGCAAAATTAATCGTTTGGGATCAAAACCGAACCAGAGCATTAAGCCGATTAAATCGCGCCTTAGAAGACTGTAAAATCGCAGGACTTACCACCAATATTGATTTCCTGAAAGCCATCGCAGGTAATGCATCATTTAAAGCCACAGCACTGGATACTGGCTTTATTGAAAGAGAAAGCACCCGCCTATTCCAAGCACCCGTCAGTGCTGAACCTCAAACTATTATTCTAGCCAGTTTATTTTTAATGTTGAAACGTTCAAGTACCCATCAAAAGCAAATTATCAATCATGATGCCAACTCACCTTGGTCGATGAATAATGGCTGGCGTCTCAATAAAAAGAATTATCATCCCCTAGTTTTTGTCGAAGAGCGTGGTGACGAACATCTACAACATGAAGTGATGGTGCATTTTTGTCATCAGGGTTTTGATATGGAATATGCACAGCAATCCTTTCATGTCGAAGGCCATTTAGATGCGCATGATCAACTTAATTTTAATATCAACGGTTATCAATCACATGTGCATGCCGTGCAAATAGCCTATCAACTCACGCTGTTTTCTGCAACACAGAAATTTATTTTCAATTTGCCAATACTGGATAATGAACAAGATGCCCATGATGAGAGTAAGCTTACAGCACCCATGCCTGGGGCTATCATCAAGGTCTTTGCTAAAGCCGGTGACAAGGTCAACGCTGGTGATGCGCTTTTAATTATGGAAGCCATGAAAATGGAACACACAATTACCGCACCATTTGCTGGTACGGTGGTAGAAGTATTTTTCTCACAAGGTGAACAAGTTGCTGAAGGCATAGAACTGATTGAACTTGAAGCGGATATTGAAAAATGACCTTACCTCAATTTGTAAAAATTGTTGAAGTTGGTCCGAGAGATGGACTTCAAAATGAAAAAACGCCTGTGCCTACAGAGGTAAAAGTCGATCTTATCAATCAACTGAGCCAAACTGGATTAAGCGTGATTGAAACCACCAGCTTTGTTAGCCCCAAATGGGTGCCGCAACTGGCAGATGCAGAGCAAGTTTTAAAAAACATTCAGAAAGCCGCAGCGGTTAACTATCCAGTTTTAACACCTAACTTAAAAGGTTATGAGTTGGCAGTTGCTTCTGGCGCAAAAGAAGTGGCAATTTTTGCAGCGGCTTCAGAAAGTTTCAGTCAAAAAAATATTAACTGTAGCATTGATGAAAGCATTCAACGCTTTGAACCCATTTTGCATTTAGCGCACAGAGATGGTATCAAAGTACGAGGTTATCTTTCCTGCGTGTTGGGTTGTCCTTATGAAGGTGTTATTGAGCCTCAAAAAGTCGCAACTTTTGCGCAAAAGCTTTTAGATGCTGGCTGTTATGAAATATCTTTGGGCGATACCATTGGTGTTGGCACAGCGGGCAGCACCAGACGTTTATTGGATTTGGTGCTCAGCAAAGTACCGGTAAAGCAAACAGCCGTTCATTTTCATGATACCTACGGTCAAGCCCTTGCCAATGTTCTGGTGGCGCTAGAAATGGGCGTGGCTACTGTGGATAGCTCAATTTCGGGTCTCGGTGGTTGTCCTTATGCCAAAGGTGCATCAGGTAATCTGGCCACAGAAGATTTGCTATTTATGCTCAATGGCTTGGGGATAGAAACTGGCGTTGATCTCGATAAATTACTCGCCGCAGGCACTTTTATCTCTCAATTTTTACAACGTAAATCACAATCAAAGGTTGCCTTAGCTCTAGGAGCCTAAAAGTGCTCAGCCTAATCAATAACTCAATTGGAGAAAATTATGTCGGGTTTTAATAAAGTGGTCACCAGCTATGAGGAAGCCTTAGCTGGTTTTACTGATAATATGATGGTAATGGTCGGCGGTTTTGGCCTTTGCGGTATTCCAGAAGGCTTGATTGGACAGGTTGAAAAACAAGGCAATAAAGGACTTACCTGCATTTCAAACAATGCAGGTGTGGATGGGTTTGGTTTAGGACTTTGGTTAAAACAACGCCAAATAAAAACCATATACGCCTCTTATGTGGGTGAAAATGCGTTATTTGAACAACTGTTTTTATCGGGTGAAATGGAAGTTATTTTAACGCCGCAGGGTACATTAGCGGAGAAAATCCGCGCTGGTGGTGCTGGCATTCCCGCATTTTACACCGCCACTGGATATGGAACCGATGTTGCCAAAGGAAAAGACATCAGAGAATTTAAGGGTAAAAATTATGTCTTAGAAGAAAGTTTTTTTGCTGACTTTGCACTCATCAAAGCATGGAAAGCAGATACCATGGGTAATTTAATATTTAAAAATACTGCCATGAACTTTAATGCAGATATGGCCACAGCAGCCAAAATCACCGTGGTTGAAGTGGAAGAAATTGTACAACTTGGAGAGTTAGATCCTAACTACATTCATGTTCCAGGGATCTATGTGGACAGAGTGATCAAAGGCGTTTTTGAAAAACGTATTGAACAACGCACCGTTTCCAATTAAGTCAAGATTTTTCAGGAGCTCATTATTATGTCATTAAATCGTGAACAAATAGCACAACGTGTCGCCCAAGAACTTAAAGATGGTTACTATGTTAATTTAGGTATCGGCATTCCCACTTTAGTCGCCAATTATGTGCCTAAAGATATTCAAGTAATGCTACAGTCCGAAAACGGATTGTTAGGCATGGGATCATTTCCAACAGAAGAACAACTCGATCCCGATCTCATTAACGCTGGTAAACAAACCGTTACAGCAGTCACTGGTTCAGCATTTTTCTCTTCATCAGCAAGCTTTGCCATGATCCGTGGTGGCCATGTAGATCTCACCGTCCTCGGTGCCTTTG
>PCTP01000224.1:4763-6293 GCA_002770795.1 Gammaproteobacteria bacterium CG22_combo_CG10-13_8_21_14_all_40_8
GAAAGCGGTTCAATTGCATCCTACATGATCCCCGGAAAACTCATCAAAGGCATGGGTGGCGCCATGGATTTAGTGGCGGGTGCCAATAACATTATTGTGACCATGATGCATGCGAACAAGCAAGGCGAATCCAAAATCTTAAAATCCTGTACACTACCACTCACCGGTGTTAACTGCATTCAAAAAGTGATCACTGATTTAGCCTTCATGGAAATCAAAGAAGGAAAATTCCATCTGTTAGAGCGTGCTCCCGGTGTCTCAGTTGAAGAAATTATTCAAAAGACCGAAGCTGAACTTGTGGTACCTGATTATGTTCCAGAAATGACCTTTCACGCGGATTAAATTGAGCTTAATGAAGCAGACTCCACAGCCCCTAAAAGATTACCAATTACTTGATTGTGGTGATTTTAGACGACTAGAACGATTCGCTGACTGGGTGGTGGATCGACCTGCGCCTCAAGCCCATTGGCGCAAAAAACTCTCTGAACAATATTGGAACAAAGCCCAAGCATATTATATCAGAAATGAAATAACCCAAGCTTGGTCACCAGATTCAAAATTCCCAGAAAATTGGCAAGTAGATGTGAAAAATTTTAAGCTTCAACTGAAACCTTCGCCTAACAATCAACTCGGCATATTTCCAGAACAACTCGATAACTGGCGTTGGATTAAAACCCAAATAGAGTCCTATCAGAGTGAAAATCAAAACCAAGAACCACTCAGAATATTAAATGGATTCGCCTACACAGGTGCAGCCACTTTGGCCGCAAGTTCGACAGAAACTCATGTGGAAGTAACCCATGTCGATGCAGCAAAAGCCTCAGTCAACTGGGCCAAACAAAATGCGTTAATTTCAGGCTTTGACAAACATCCTATCCGCTGGATAGTGGATGATATTTTGATTTTTCTAGAAAGAGAAATCAAAAGAAAAAATCACTATGATGGCTTCATACTCGATCCACCCGCTTTTGGTCGCTCAGGAAAAAACCACTGGGATATCAAGAAAGACTTATCCAAATTAATACAAGCGGTAAATGAACTTCTGAGTAACAACCCCAGCTTTGTTATTCTAAGCTGCCATGCCCCAGAATTATCCAGTTTGGATCTAGCAAACATGTTAGAGAACCTACAGGCTTTTAAAGGAAGAAAAGCCCAGCAGTTGGATCTCATTATTCCTTCATTGGATGGAAACTCTTTGCCTTCTAGTATTTGTGCAAGGATATAGCATAGAACCTTAAATTTTCTTACGATTTATGAGCGACTATCAAGTTAATTTTATTTACAAAAAAACTGTTTTTCATTGAACTTTATCTTTTAGAAGGGGAAATTAGTTTAACATTAAGTTGACTTAATACTTCATCGATAAACTTTTTTTTGGGGAAACCACACCAATACAGACATCATCCATGCAAACATAATATTCATAACAAATATAATCATCTTCCTGTAGCCGACCACTTTTCCATCGTACTTTTTATCAAATTATTTATCATAAGATTTAGAGATTTTATGATGAATTTGCCGCATTCC
>PCTP01000019.1:0-147 GCA_002770795.1 Gammaproteobacteria bacterium CG22_combo_CG10-13_8_21_14_all_40_8
CAATCCATCGAAAAATCTGACTCAAACAGACTTGCCCTCGCTACGATCGCTATTCTTGGACAGGCTCCTAGATTATCTGAGGCCGCTATCATGCCTGATTATAACGCAACAAGCAAAATAATAGGTGAAAAATCTACAATAAATAGC
>PCTP01000019.1:198-3668 GCA_002770795.1 Gammaproteobacteria bacterium CG22_combo_CG10-13_8_21_14_all_40_8
TATGATTTTACATTGAATGGACTATCTGGAGGTAAGATGTGTTTAAAATTTTAATGAGATGAGCTGTCGACTATGATCAAAATTATCTAGGTTGGAGGGATTGTTTAATTCATTTAGGTAATCTGCGCGAGTCATTTCCATAGCCCCCATGAACTGAAGGTGGGGTGTCATCATTTGACAATCGATTAAGTCGATGTTTTGATGAAACAGTTGTTGGGCTAAAGCTATCAAAGCAAATTTTGATGCGTTGGGTCGGAGACTAAACATACTTTCGCCACAGAAAATATTCGCAACTAAAATACCATACAAACCACCTACTTGTTGTTCTTCATGCCAAATCTCAATAGACATTGCCTTTTTGTGATGAAATAATTGTGAATATACTGCGATCATTTCATCGGTTATCCAAGTCGACTTTTGTCCATACCGATGGATAGTGGCACAATGAACCATTGTTTCTGTGAAAGCTTCATTCATTGTGATGGTGTATGGAGTTTGTTGATAAGCTTTGCGAATGCTTCGGTGTTTTTTGATTTCTTGCGGCTTAAGCACTGCTCGAATTGAGGGAGACCACCATAATATAGGTTGATCATCCGAATACCATGGAAATATCCCTTGTTGGTAGGCTGAATACACTAATTCTGGCGTTAAAGTTAAACCAAATGCCAATAATCCATCTGGATCATTCAACGCCGTATCGGCGCTTGGAAAGTCATTGGGATGAAAGATGATAGGAAGTTGTAGCTGCACTATATGTTTTTTACCTAGCAAAAATAAGTGAAATAAAGCGGTAACCACTAAGCCTTGATATACAAGTATATGCCTAAAAATCTCTGTATAGTACCCTATAAATATTGAAATATAGGGGACATAGAACTTTTTAGGCTTATGTATAATTTACTTAAGTTGATCTAGATATTTCTCTGCATCCAGGGCCGCCATGCAGCCAGTACCAGCGCTGGTTACCGCTTGACGATAGATGGTGTCCATTACATCACCACAAGCAAATATACCTGGGATATTGGTTGCTGTTGCATTTCCTTCGATGCCTGATTTGACTTTAATGTAACCAGAAATCAGTTCAAGCTGGTTTTTAAAAATTTCGGTATTAGGGGTATGTCCAATGGCAATGAACACGCCCTGAAGTTCAAGTTCAGAGAGACTTTGATCTTCAACAGATTTTATTTTAACGCCTGTAACACCCATCGCGTCGCCAACCACTTCTTCCAAAGTAGAGTTCCAATGGATAAAAACATTACCATTAGCTTCTTTTTCAAAAAGATGATCTTGGAGAATTTTTTCTGAACGTAAACTATCTCGGCGGTGAATAAGATGAACCTCTGATGCGATATTGGATAGATAAAGAGCTTCTTCAACGGCTGTATTGCCTCCGCCAACTACAGCAACTTTTTGGTTCTTGTAAAAAAATCCATCACAAGTTGCACAAGCTGAGACACCTTTGCCCATAAATGCTTCCTCTGAGGGTAATCCAATATATTGAGCAGAAGCGCCAGTGGCAATAATTAATGCATCGCAGCTATATACACCACTGTCACCAGTTAAGGAGAAAGGTCTTTTTGAAAAATCGACTTTGTTAATGTGATCAAAAATAATTTCAGTGCCAAATCTCTCAGCATGCTTTTGCATCCTATTCATCAATTCTTGACCTTGAACGCCATCTGCATCACCGGGCCAGTTATCTACGTCTGTGGTTGTTGTTAGTTGCCCACCCATCTGTAAACCTGTTATTATGACGGGTTTAAGGTTTGCTCTTGCCGCATATACCGCAGCAGAATAACCAGCTGGGCCAGATCCTAAAATTAATAATTTAACGTGGCGTGAGTTTGTCATAAAATGCCTGTTTGTTGGAAAATAAGTTAGACCGTATTTTAACAAAAAACAGGCTTCAATAGATAGAATTTATGAGTTAAATTGATGAACTTTGTTCTACTGAACAATATAGAAGAGAAAAATAGAGAAGAGGAAAATAGAGAAGAGAAAAATAGAGAAGAGAAAAATACTAAATGGAGTGTCTTATCAAAAAAGCCTAGCTTAGCTAGACTTTTTTGATTTTGATTTTGATATTATTCAGCTGGCTTTTCGACCTTGGCTTTTTTAGCTTTTTTAGCTTTTGGTTTTTTAGAAGCTGTAAATTTTGCTAATGCTGCTTTTTGAAGTTTGGATAGAAGTTTTGCAGCAGCTTTTTCAACTTTTGCATATTCTTTTGTCTTGTAAGCAGCTACAGCTTTCTCAACTTTGGCTAGTTCAGCTGATTTTTTAGCATCTAATTTAGCGCTGGCTTGTGCTGCCTTTAAGTCTGATTTAGACTTCTTAGCACTATCTTTGAGAGCCTTTAAGGCTTCAGCAGACTTTTTAACTTTAGCTTGTGCTGTTAATTTAGCTTTACCTGTTTTACCAGAAGCCGTAGCTTTTGCTTTTGTGAGTGCAACTTGAGCTTTAATTAATTTAATTTGAATGCTATCCAGAGCTTTTTGAGCTGCTGCCAGAGCGACATCTGATGCAGCTAACACTTTCTTAGCAACGGCTTTTTTAGTAGAAACTTTTTTTACTGCAGCTTTCTTTGTTGCAACTTTTTTAGCTACCGTTTTTTTTGCTGCTACCTTCTTAGCATTTACTTTCTTTTTAGCGACAACTGCGCCTTTTGTTTTAGTGGGACTTTTGGCCATTGGAACATTCTCCTAATTTACATTCAAAGAAAAAACTCTCGCATATTCTATAGCATTATTCCTGCTAATTTCAAAGGTAATTTTGAAAAAAATGGATAATTAACAGGTTTTGATTTCCATTGTTGACATTAATTTAGATTAATTTGACCAGTAATTCATTTTTAAATGTTAAATCTGCTCCTGAAAATCTGTTTTAAGAGAATGCCACTATGGCCTCTTTTATTTTTTTAAGTTTCAAAAGTTTTAAAATTTACTGCTGTGACGAACCCGATAAGATGTTATATTTTAATACAATCTATGTAGAGAGAATTTTTTAAATAAATGCAACAGACTCTATCTATGAAATCTTATAGTAGGCTTCTAAAAATCTCATTCAATATTCTTTCAATAGGAAGGATAATTTGGACGGCTGTTTTTATGTCAATTATCTTTAGTTAGGGATGGCATGCTATAGCTATCGAATCAAGTAAGAGATATTCCAGTATTAGACAATGAGTTGCTCTTAACAACAGCAAGAGGTCCCAAACGGTTTGATTTAGAAAAGAATGAACTGAATGGCTGGACAATAAAACCAGTTTTAAATCATTTGTCTTTCAGGTCATTAGTCAAATAGGATAGCAACACTATTTGGGCTGTGGCATATGATCAAGGGGTTTTCAAGTTAGATCTCACTTCGAAAAGCGATCAACAATTTATTTGAACACTTCAGAAATATTTTCTCTTTATCAAGACAGAAAAGGGATGTTTTGGATAGGTATTTTGGGTGGATGGATCAATATCTTC
>PCTP01000019.1:3693-6316 GCA_002770795.1 Gammaproteobacteria bacterium CG22_combo_CG10-13_8_21_14_all_40_8
ATTTCCCACAGTTTTCTAATCAATCAAAGCGTCTGGAGAATTTCTTCAAAACTGAATGAGTTACGAGATAAAATCAACTTTAGCTTGCAGAATCAAGTAAAGTCATTAAAATCATCGCTTGGTTAGTACCAATATAGGATGTGATTATGAGTATAGATTGGGCTATCATTCCTATGGCAGGAATAGGCTCTCGAATGAGGCCTTTGACAAGAGCTGTTCCCAAAGAATTACTACCTATGGTGGATAAGCCACTTATTGATTGGATTATCGATGAGATTAATTTAGCTAACATTGCAAATATTGTTTTAGTGACTCATCCGAGTAAAGTGGCCATTAAGGAGTATTTTTCTGATTTGGAACAAGTTAGAACTTCCGCCAAGATCCACATCGTTGAACAAATGGAACCCTTAGGATTAGGCCATGCTGTGGGTTGTGCTCAATCAGTTATAGGTCTTGAAGATTTTGCAGTGATTTTACCTGATGTTTTGTTAACGGATGTTCAAAGCCACTTAGTTTCTCCTATACTTAAGAACATGGTTGATATTTTCACCCAAACGCAACAAAGTCAAATATTAGTAGAGAATGTCGAAGTTTCTGAGATTGAAAAATACGGGATTGCGGAAACGACAAGCTCCAACCTTCAAATTTCTAGAATGTTAGAGAAACCTGGTATGCATGAGACTGATTCTACTCTTGCTATAGTTGGTCGATATTTATTCAGTAGATCCATTTGGAAAGAAATCGAGCAATTAAAATCTGGCAAAGGAGGAGAATTACAATTGACGGATGCGATACAAAATTTGTTAGTTAAGGAGATTGTATGTTGTTATGTGATGGGGGTGGGTGATGAAAGCTATGACTGTGGGAATAAATTGGGTTATGTTCGTGCATTTTTACAATTAGCTCAAGGCTATAAATAAAACCTTTTTTATTGGATTAGTTGAAATATTTAAGAGCATAAAATATGAATAAGCCAATTCCATGTTCTAATGAATTTGAAGACAATGTAACCCAATGTGAAAGTTGGTTGCATTTGCAGTCTCTATCCAGCAATACTGAACAACTATTCAACGAAACTAAACAGCGCTTAGTTGAGGATCCAAACAGTCTATGGCAATTTGGTTTTGAGAAAATTCATGTAGATTTTTCAAAACAACTGATGACAGAACAAGTTTTTAGTACCTTACAAAAACTTGCCAATGAAAGGCAATTACAAAAGAAAATCCATGATTTTTTCCAAGCGAAAATTGTTAATTCAACTGAAAATAGAGCGGCTGCTCAT
The DNA here is from genome assembly GCA_002770795.1 of Gammaproteobacteria bacterium CG22_combo_CG10-13_8_21_14_all_40_8. Lineage (GTDB taxonomy): Bacteria > Pseudomonadota > Gammaproteobacteria > Enterobacterales > 21-14-all-40-8. Next base: position 4,976 of record PCTP01000019.1, read on the forward strand.
TGGTTGTTAAGAGGCGATCATTTTAGAGATATCAATCATCAACATCTTTGGTCAGATGAAGTCGAAAAATCCTTATTGAAAATGGAGTTACTGGTCGAAAAACTCACTCAAGGACATTGGCGTGGCTATAGTGGAAAGTCTATCAAAGATATTGTCAACTTGGGTGTTGGTGGATCGGATTTAGGACCTTTAATGGCTTGCCATGCACTTGAAAACCCCATTATTAAGGAAGAGGCTAAGGTCAATGTACATTTTGCCTCTTCTATCGATGGTTCTCAGTTAGCCGTATTACTATCACAATTGAATCCAGAAACCACACTTTTTCTTTTAGCCTCAAAGTCATTTACCACCATTGATACATTTTCAAATGCTGAAACAGCAAAAAGATGGTTTGCTTGCTATTGCTCCAATGAAAAACTTATCATTCAACAACATTTCATTGGTATATCTACCTCTATTGAAAAAATGGATAATTGGGGGTTACCTAAATCCAATCAATTGCTTTTTTGGGATTGGGTGGGCGGTAGATTTTCTCTATGGTCAGTTATAGGTTTACCCATCGCTTTAAAAATAGGGATGGAGGGTTTCAAGCAAATGCTAAAAGGTGCCTATGAAATGGATAAACATTTTCTGAATGAGCCGTTTTCATCTAATTTGCCGGTGATTTTAGGGTTGATAGGTATTTGGAATGTCAATTTTCTCAATATTAAACAGCATGCAGTGTTACCTTACGATGGACGCTTAAAATTTTTCCCTCAATATCTGCAACAATTAGAGATGGAAAGTAATGGAAAGTCTATTGACCTTTTAGGGCGAAGAGTTGACTATTCTACCTGTCCTGTGATTTGGGGCGAGGTTGGCCCTAATGCCCAACATGCTTTTTATCAATTGTTGCATCAAGGTACTCAGCAAGTATCTAGTGACTTTGTTGCCATTTTAAATCGTTATGACGAAATTGAAGAACAAAGTTCTAAACAGAGTTTAAAGCATCAACACCTGCTAGGCTTAGCCAATTGTTTTGCTCAATCAAGAGTTTTGTTGTTTGGTGATGATGCCATTGAAAATACTCAAAATCGGCCTTTATATAAAACTCACAATGGTGGGCAACCCTCTTCGACCATTTTATTGGATGAACTCTCTCCTTATACCTTGGGCTTGTTGTTGGCCTTATATGAACATAAAGTATTTGTTCAGTCCGTCATTTGGAACATCAACCCATTTGATCAATGGGGGGTGGAATTAGGGAAAGTTATTGCTAAAGAAACTTTAGAATTGCTGAATCATCATAACTTGCTTGCTAATTCTTTTTTGGATTCTTCTACATTGCAAATGATCAACTCT
>PCTP01000162.1 GCA_002770795.1 Gammaproteobacteria bacterium CG22_combo_CG10-13_8_21_14_all_40_8
TGCAACTTTGCCTTTGTTCTCACTCTCGTTAGGAACTAATACAAAAGTTGCTGCCATGATTGGATATCCTGATTCTGGATACTGAATGTTAGCATAAAAATCCTTCTTAGGATCGAGATCCGCGTATTGTGCGCCTTCAGCAAAACTTTCAGCAGTGGCTTTAACAAATTTATTGGCTTTGTTTTCAATTTCTGCCATGTTTAGTTTGTTTGATTTTGCGTCAGCATAATCTACATAACCAATTGAATATGAGTTAGTTTTGATGGCTGTAGACACACCGAAGTTACCTTTTCCAGCAATGGTGTTTGCCATAGGCCAGTTTAAATCTTTCTGTGCACCAAAATGTGAGCGCCATACGGAGTTCATTTTTGAAAGATAATAGGTGAATCCAAAAGTTGTTCCAGATTTATCCGATCGGTGAACAAATAAAATTTTCTCATGTGGTAGCGTTGCATTAGGATTGTCCTGCTTTAACGTTGTTGCATCCCAATATTCAATATTGCCCAACACGATACCTGAAATAGCACGCTCAGATAATTTCAAATCAGTCACCCCTGGAAGGTTATAACCAAAAACAATGGCACCAATAGCAATTGGGAACTGGCTTAAATTGTTTTCTTGTAACTCTTTAGGTGTTAATGGCTTATCACTGCCACCAAAGTCAACTTGGCGAGCAGTTACACCCTTGATACCAGCTCCAGAACCTGTCGCAGTATAATTGACTTTGTTAGCTGTTTTTTCGTGATAAAGTTGAGCCCATGCTTTATTTGCAGGATATTGAAAGCTTGAACCGGTTCCTTCAACATTAAAGGCCATGGCTGACGCTGAAACGACAGCTGAAAATAGACTCGCAACAATGATTTTTTTCATGTTTCACCTGAATTAATTATGAATTAGCATAAATTTAATAACCAAGGAGCAACCACCCCTAATATTGTGAAAATCAGAACCTTAAGTCCTTCCTTTCAAAGCCATCAAATACTTTTTGCTGTTTACAACCATAAAGTAGAAACATGGTAAGTATCCTCAAGTTGCTAAGCAGTATACAGTCCAAATATTACAGTCATATTACAGTTTGATTAAATCGAGGGTGTTGAGCAAGATCGTCAACTTAATCAGGCGGTGATCTCGCTAGGGATCTGGAGAGAGCAAGACCCAAACGACATAGGCTTAACCCGCATAATGTATCAGGAGTATCAGTTGTTTTACCCGTATTCTCTATGGTATTAAGGACATAGCCAGTAATGTTGACCGTTATACTACAGCTTTAATCTGACAGGCTCCTAGATCAACTTCTCTGGATTCAATAGCTGTTCCAGGTAATCTGCATCTAAATCCGTCATTTCTTTGGCAACCTGTAGAATCGGCCGCTTTTCTGCGTAGGCACGTTTGCCAATTTCAGCCGCTTTGTCATAACCAATTTCTTTATTCAGTGCTGTGACCAAAATGGGGTTACGCTGCAAACTCTCATTAAGCCTCTCTGTGTTCAGGGTGAAATCAGTAATCGTTTCAGTGAGTGCCTGACTGCTACCTGTGAGTAATTCAATACTTTGCAACAGATTGTAGGCAATCACGGGCAACATCACATTTAGCTGAAAGTTACCCGAACTGCCAGCTAGCGTGATGGTTGTATCGTTACCCATTATCTGCACCGCTGCCATTGCGACCGCTTCTGGTAATACGGGGTTGATTTTACCAGGCATAATGCTGCTGCCTGGTTGAAGTGGTTTGAGGCTGATTTCTGACAGTCCAGCTAATGGCCCACTATTCATCCAGCGCAAGTCATTGGAAATTTTGAATAAAGCCACCGCTAATGTTTTAAGTTGTCCTGAAACTTCAACGGCGGTGTCCTGACAACTTAGTGCAGCAAAAAGATTATCTGCAGTGTGGAACTGAATACCAGTGACCGTTGATAATTCTTCGGCGAACAAACTGGCAAATTTGCTGGGTGCATTGATACCTGTACCCACTGCAGTCGCACCTTGGGCTATGTGACACAATCTTTTCTGACTATCGTTTATTCTGTCTGCAGCTAAGGTGAGTTGTGCTCGCCAGCCGGATAGTTCTTGGGCACAACTCAGTGGCATGGCATCCATTAAATGTGTTCGACCCGTTTTAAGTTGACCACCAACGGCTTTTTCTTTGGTTAAAATAGCCGTTTGTAATTTATGGAGTGCTGGTTTTAATTGTTGTTCTAAAGCAATTTGTGCGCTGATATGAATTGCGCTGGGGATCACATCATTACTGCTTTGGCTGCAATTCACCTCATCATTGGGATGAATGGGCTGTTTGAGTTGTTGGCTGGCAATATTCGCAATGACTTCATTTGCGTTCATATTTGTGCTGGTTCCTGAACCCGTTTGAAATACGTCGATGGGAAATTGATTAAAATGGCTGCCCTTAGCAAGTTTCATTGCGGCATTGTAAATAGCCTCTGCGACGGGAGGTGTGAGTAGACCAAGCTTGGCATTTGCCTTTGCAGCGGCAGCCTTAATCAAACCAAGACTTTGCACAAAACGTTCTGGCATCAGTAGGTTGCTGAGATTAAAGTTATCTATCGCTCGCTGAGTTTGAGCGCCATACAACGCCTGCTTGGGAACTTTAACTTCCCCTAAACTATCCTTTTCGGTACGAAACTCTAAATTCATCGCCTCATCCTCCAGTAAAATTCGTTCGATAATTTCTATTTTAACGAAAAGCTTGGCTCTTAACCCTCAGAAGCGATTCGATTAAGAACATAGGTAAGCACTCCTCCTGCGCGGTAATATTCAATCTCAATTGCTGTATCAAGACGGCTCAGTAATTTGATTTTACGCTGTTCGCCCGATGTATAATGAATAATTGCATCCAGTTCTTGATTCGCTTTCATCTGATCGGCTAAACCAAGAATATCCAGTGATTCATTACCGGTTAACTTTAATGATTTACGATCATCTCCCGATACAAACTGCAACGGCAAAACCCCCATGCCAGCCAAGTTAGAGCGGTGTATACGCTCGAAACTCTCGGCGATAACCGCCTTAACACCCAATAACAATGTGCCTTTAGCCGCCCAGTCTCGACTAGAACCGGTGCCATATTCTTTGCCCGCAATGATGACCGTGCTCCGCTTGTTTTTCTGGTAATTCATGGCTGCATCAAAGATAAACATGGCTTGCGTTTGTCCCTGTAAATGCGTGTAGCCGCCTTCTTTGTCGGGGATCATCTCATTGCGGATGCGGATATTACCAAAGGTGCCACGCATCATGATCTGGTGATTGCCACGGCGGGAACCATAGGAATTAAAATCTGCCTCTTTTATCCCCTGATCGCGCAAAAACTCAGCTGCTGGACTATCTTTGGGAATTGCTCCTGCCGGTGAAATATGATCGGTTGTAATAGAGTCTCCAAACATGGCCAATATAGGCGCATCAGTGATATCGCTATAGTTATCACGGTATTGTGATTCAAAAAATGGAGGTAATTGGATATACGTGGAGTCTGGTGAAAATTGATAACTGGCCTCATGGCTATACGGTATTTCCTTCCACAATGGATTGCCTTCAAATACAGTACGATAACGTTCTAAATACATCTGGTGACTGATTTTTTGAAGTAACTCGGAGATTTCAGCATTACTCGGCCAGATATCGCTCAGATAGATCTTTTCTCCCTCACTGCCTATGCCGATGGGATCTTCATTCAGATTGATTCGAGTGGTTCCAGCCAATGCATAAGCGACCACTAATGGTGGTGATGCCAACCATGAGGCTTTCACCTGAGGATGAATTCTGCCTTCAAAATTACGATTGCCAGACAACAACGCGCAAACAATGAGATCGTTATCCTGAATACAGTCACGCACTTTTTCCGGTAAAGGGCCAGAGTTACCGATGCAGGTGGTACAGCCATAACCCACTAGATTAAAGCCGAGTGTATCTAAATGCTCTTGTAATTCTGTTGCTTGTAGATAGTCGGTAACAACCCTCGATCCAGGAGCCAGTGATGTTTTCACCCAAGGTTTTGTCATCAATCCTTTTGCCACCGCTTTTTTAGCTAAGAGTCCTGCAGCGAGCATAACGGCAGGGTTGGATGTGTTTGTACAAGAGGTAATGGCTGCGATAACCACATCGCCATGGTGCAATGATTCATCAGTCCCTGCTAGTGGGTAATCAGTTAATTGTTGTGCACGCTTTCCATGAAGAGCAATAAAATCATCTATCGATTTTTTTAACTGGCGCATAACAACTCTGTCCTGCGGACGGCCTGGTCCCGCAAGGTTAGTCTCGATACTACTCATATCAAGGGTTAAGCTATCAGAGAAATCAGGCTTTGGGGTAGTTTCATCGTGCCACATTCCTTGTAATTGACAGTAGGTTTTAACCAGTTCAATCGTTTCTTGATCTCGCCCAGTTAATTTTAAATAACTAAGGGTCTGTTTATCGACGGGAAAAAATCCGCAGGTCGCTCCATATTCTGGAGCCATATTGGCAATTGTTGCCCGATCAGCTAAGGGCAAATTGGCAAGACCAGCGCCATAAAACTCAACAAATTTTCCGACCACGCCATGTTTTCTTAACATTTGAACAACTTGCAGCACGAGATCTGTGGCGGTGATCCCTTCTGCCAATTGTCCGATCAGTTCAAACCCAACCACGTCAGGGATCTTCATTGAGATGGGTTGTCCAAGCATAACGGCTTCTGCTTCAATGCCTCCAACACCCCAACCTAACACGCCTAAGCCATTAATCATGGTGGTATGACTATCAGTCCCAACCAGTGTATCCGGAAAAACAAGGTTTTCATCACCCTGTGATTCATTCCATACCACTTTGGCTAGATATTCGAGATTGACTTGATGACAAATACCCGTGCTGGGCGGAACAACAGTGAAATTTTTAAATGCTTGCTGTCCCCATTTTAAAAACTCATAGCGTTCCTTGTTGCGGATCATTTCAATCTGAGCATTTTCATCAAATGCTGAAGAGGTCGAAAAATTATCAACATTTACCGAATGGTCAATCACTAAATCAACTTTAGATAATGGATTAATTTTTTGTGGGTCAAGTTTTTCTTTTACTAATGCATCTCGCATCGCGGCAAGATCAACAACAGCAGGAACCCCAGTAAAATCTTGCATTAAAACACGCGCTGGTTGATAGTTAATTTCAGTCGTGCTGCCTTTTCCACGACGGCTGGCTAGTGCTTCGATTTCCTTTTGGTAGCTGTTATTTGCGTTCTGATGACGTAATAAATTTTCAAGTAGAATTTTAATGGACACGGGCAAGCGTGAGATCGATGGGTGAGTGGATCGTTTGCCATCATTAATTGCATAGTAACTATAGGTTTTAGTACCCAGGGTAAAAGTTTTTTTTGTGTTGGTATTGAGTTTTATTCCAGTCATTAGCTATCTCCTTTGTTGGTTAATTTGGATTCAGTATTAAGACCTTTTTAACTCCTGTCGTTAAAAGACTGATGGTCTCTTAAAAATTTTTGCGTGATCTTTTGCAAAAAGAATGCAAAATATTCACCATCTTATAAGATATAATTAGTCGGAAAAACTCTTGTTAGAAACAAGGGGGATGAATGATTACGGATATAAGAGAAGTTTTCGTTCTTTAACTATAGCAGCATCGACTCTCAATCTCAAAGTTTGGATTATTTAATCCAATGACCAGGATAGATTGGAAATGCATTCTAGGGTAGCACGGGTATGTAACAGATTATTGAGGAAATGTTTGGGCGATTTTCAAAATAGCATCGCTGGTTAAGCCTGCTCTTTTAAGCAGTTCTTTGGGATCTCCATGTGTTATAAATTCGTCAGGCAGGCCGATGTTTCTGACTTGTATATTGATACCCTTATTGAGTACATATTCATTCACCGCACTGCCAGCACCGCCCATCACGGCATTTTCCTCTACAGTGATAAAAAAGCGATGATGTTGAGCAAGTTGATCAATTTTAGTGCTGTCTAATGGTTTGACAAAGCGCATATCTACTAATGTGGCATTCAGAGATTCCGCAGCAGCTTGTGCAATATTTAATACGCCACCAAAAGAGAAAATAGTAATATTTTGACCTTCCCGAATAGTTTTAGACTCTCCGATATTGATGGCTTGCATA
>PCTP01000261.1 GCA_002770795.1 Gammaproteobacteria bacterium CG22_combo_CG10-13_8_21_14_all_40_8
ACCACCGTTACCGCTGGCAACATATAGACGTTTATGCTCAACCCCATTTTCCATTTCATTAACGGGTTGAATTTTTAAAGAGTCTAGACTTAAGGGAACATTTCCTACACTTAAATTTTCCAACCTTTCTTGTTCTTCTAAGGTCAATGGAGGCCCGCCCTCTGTCGCTTTCTCTGCTTTAGCTGTAAGGCTGATGAAAAGTAATAGATCACCGAGTTGCTGTTCTGCTTGAGGCCCACTGGGTAATGCAGGAGAACCACCAACCAGCATTGGATTTAATGGGTCTTGAATATCAAAACTTGCAGCTCTTGTATTATCAGGAAATGGGAAGTTTCCAAATAATTGAATGGTATTTCCATCCTTAAAATATCCTCCACTAGTTAATGCAACACCAGTTTCTTGGTCCACATAAACATCTGTTGGAAAAATCATCGATGGATGAGTTGTTGCCAATACATTCATACCATAACCAATACCTTCTGATGCTGGTAAAGTGGATTCTTGGGCATAACGATTAATGGCTGTTAACGCATGTAAACCCGGCGTACCAGTTGGTGTCTCTGCCTTGATAAGGGTAGATGAAATGACGTGAATATTTATCATCGGCATAGAACCAACTCTGAGTTGAATACCATTTAAAACGGTATTTCCAGGTTCAAAACCTTCACCATGAATGAGTACTGTGCTTCCTCCTTTAGGATCGCCCCAACGAGGTTCTACAGATGACAACTTGATAGGTGAATCAACCACAATAGCCCCATAAAAAATGGCCATTTGATCTACATTAGAATTTTTGACTTTAACTTTGACATCATATTGTCCAACCGCGCCAATTCCAGGTACATTTACATGAATAATTGAAACACGTTGATTGTCTGGATTAGATTCTATCTGGGTAATTTCAGTAAGTTTATCTCCCACATAGACCATTACATTGTCTTTATTATAGGGAACGCCAATAGTAGAAATTGTCACAGGATGTGGTGTATTAAGTTGTAATCTCCTAGGAACTACATCGGCAATTTTCACCGCATCAAATCGTCCACCTCGATAAATAAGCTTAACTGTTTGACTTTGCCCCAATCGATATAAAACCCTATAGGTTGTGTTTGTTATTGGTTTAACACTTGCTATACCTGCTTTTGCTGTAACATAAAATTTATCACCAGTTTGTATATTATTATTTTCATCAAGTGTAATAATCGCATCATTATTGTTTATGCTTAGATTGAAAGGTATGTTTTGTTGGTTTTTGTCAGTCAAACTAAAACGATTTAAATTATCAGGCCATAGATCAATCGCTTTATTAAAGCGCAATCTAATTTGCAACTTGTTCTCAGCATTTTTATCCAGAATATGATTGACAGGATCTACAGAATTAAGTTTTAGTAATACGTCCACAAAAACTTTAACCACACTCTGTACACTGTGCTGTTCAGCCCTAAATCCAGCGCCAACAACAAATAGATCAGATGCAACAACAACTTCCAATTTATTGACATTCTCACTGTGCATACCGGACAGAAGAATAGGCTTTTTAGGATCAGTCACATCGACAGTTAATAATCCAGCAGCGCCTCTAGCTAGATATAAAGTGTTTCCGCTGAAGTCTACATCCCAAATAGGGCCCAATTGATTAAAACGGTATTGAACCACGGGCTTAAACGGATCAGTCACATCAATAATCGCAGCACCTCTTTCACCCATTGCTGCATAAATGGTATTTCCGTTCACCACGATATTACTAGCGGCTAAAGGAACACTCGATATGATATGTAATCCAGAAGTGGTGTTTCTTTCTATGATATAAATTGCTCCGGAATCGATATCAGCCCCTGTAGTTAAATGATTCTCAGCAAAGTCAAATGAACCTGCAGCGACAGCATAACGACTCCCCTCTTCTGCCTTTGTTGGGATTGTTTCCACATCCAAAGCCCAATGGTTATTGGGTAGCTTTAATTGTTCTGAAACATAAGCTTTTGTATGCAAATAAGAGTCAACAACACCTAACCCTGCTTCTCCCATTGCAACTAACACACGATTGTTATCAACTCGCAGTCCTCGCGCTGTAGTCGTGGGCAATTCAATTCCATTCACAATCGTTGTGTTAGTAATGTCTAAAGAATCAAAAGCAATAATAAACAGTTTTGCGCTTTCTTGTTGTATGTTTCCTTGGGCATCTAGTTTGGCTGCGGTTACAAATACCCTGTCATTTAATCGTTCAAAATACCCATCAATTCCTAATGCTGAATATCCATCAGGTAGAGCAAGCTGTAAAATAATTCGATCGTCAACTTTGTCTCCATCTTCGTCGATCATCTGTTGTAGATCATCAATATTAAGTGGATTCTCTTCTCTGCCTGTATAACGAGAAGCATTAATATCATAAATTGCTATTCCCTGTTTGCCCATGGCAGTGAATAAGTAATTACCACTTGGGTCAAGTTGGGCATCTATAACTCTTCCTGATCCACTTATCGTTGATTGGCTCGGCTGCAAATATTGGAAAGCATGAGGCAAAGTGGATGTTTGTCCATTATTCATTTGCAGCTCGACATCAACCCAACCCAAACGTCCACTGGGAGAAAGAACACTAATGGTGGAAGTATCAAGAACTTTTATTGATGAGGGAGCAGCTTCGATACCATCAAATAAAATTTTAAAATCATTAATGCCGGGGCGGAAACCTGAACCATGAAGCGTGACATGAGTTCCTCCATTTACATTTCCTGAATTAGGAGAAAGACTTTGTAATACAAGAGGTTCAACATATTGAATTGCGCCTGTCTTTTTTTGTTGAGACCCATCACTATCCTTTACAGTTAAAGAAGCAAAGCCAGCAAAATTCGAAGGTGCTTGAATTTGATATCGAGTAGTAGTGGCATCTAGAGGTTGACTTGATAACAATGAAGCGGCTTTATCGGCTACAAGAAAATTGGGAGCCAATGCATTCTTTACAACCACATCCACTAAACCGCCCTCTAGAGGTAATATAGCAGGCGTGATAGAATTAATGAGGATTCTAGGGCCTAACTTACTTCCAGTTTTGAAGCTGATATTTTTATTCAACAAACCAATGGTTCGTCGACTATCTTTTTGTGCATTTAAATGTATTTTATATTGTGATTGAGCTGTTAAATTCGCTTGTGGCTCAATAATAATCGTATCTGGAGATTGATGATCTATGTGGGCTTGGTAATTAACCAACTGTCCATCTGGACTACCATCATCCAAAAGCAAAGCCAAGAAACGACTTAAAAATGCTGACTCAGACTCACTTGATGGAATAGATATTGTCCTATTGAAAACCAATTTTATGGGTGTATTTAGAGGAACACCAATTTCACCATCAAATGGAGTACTTTGAATAAAATCAACAGTTTCAAAATCGATAATCGATAATTTAGATTTTGCAGGTTCTTGATCATAATTGACAGTGGCAATGACTAACCCATCCTCAGTAAAATCCAAATTATAGTGTCGATTAACTGATGTTAAATCAAATGATATAGTATCAGAATCGAGCTTACTATCACCAGGTGTCTGTTTGATACAATTCTCAAGTTTAAGAACATCAACAATTGAAATTAATTCTGGATCTGATACATCATAAATTGGTAAATACAAATCACAAATAGGCACACGTGAATCAGCAATGAGTTGAGTGGTCGCAACCAGGGTTTTTGAGGTCGACAACTCTTTAACGCTACCAGGAACCACAAATCCTTTCGGTTGATAATGCCCTAAAGACTGTGGATAAAGAGGTTTTGAATAATCTACTAATTGAGGATTATTCGACGTTATTTCTGCAATCACATTACTATTTAATAATGCTTTTGAATCAGTGACGCTACTATTTAAAGCCGTAGAATGAACAGCAATTAATGGAGATGTTGGTTTATCTATATCAAAAATAAAGCGCCCTGATGTTATCCCCTCTCTTGTACCAGTTTGATATTGAGCCTGTACATGCAAATTTCCGTTAATTATTTCGATATTATTAACCAACAACCTACGCTCTGTCCCATCCACGCTCGCAGTCTTTATGACTTTTACCACGGAAGGTTTAAGAGGATTCGTTACATTAATGAATGCGATTCCATCATATTTAGATGCAACAACTAATAGATTATCTTTCCCATCAATAAAGTCAGCAGGATGATCGAATGGGAGAGGTATTTTAAATAAAATATCTCTGTCTTTAGATAGATTTGAACTATCTAAACTTCCGGGCAAACGATCTTCTCGATCATAAACCAATAACCAAGACAGATCTTCGTGTTCTGTATTAATGAAAGGAAAATGGTAACCATGGGTCGTTACATATAAATGCTTATTACCCAGATGCATAGCCTGAGGAACCATATCTTGAGGTAAGTTAAAATAACCTAAGCCAAACATCGGAGCTGCATTTTCTATTGCATTTCGATCATAGTGGATCAGTGAAATCCAGCCTGGCGGGTATTGCTGTCTTATATAGCTTTCATCAACAACATTTGATGGCTTAATAGTATCTCCAGTAATAACACCTTTCCCCAAAGCATAAATCAATCCTAAATGAGGATCGGAAGCAATATCAACGATGGCACCTGGGGGAAGTTTTCCAGGATCAGGTATATAATCTTTCAGTTTTCCACTAATAGGTGACGCAGATTCTAAACCACGGTTGATTGAAAGATGACCATAGAACAATGCTCGTGATAAGTATGCGCTGCGCCCTCTTGTATCAGTTATCTCAAGATCAACAAAGCCTCTGAATTTCTCTCCAAAATCCGGAACCACCCATTTCATTCGCTCAGAGCTATAAAGTGATAATCGATTATTATCCACAACATCTAAGATGACTGTATCAGGTTGATCACTAATAAATGCTTTGAGTGTTACACCCGGATTAAACCCATAGCCCACTATTTCAACTCGATCATTCGCTCCGGCCTGACTGACATTGACCACAGCAGGAGTAACAAAGGATAAACGTAATTGATCGATATAAGTAAAGACACCCAAAGAGGTTTGAGACAAATCTTGATCGTTCGTTATTTGAAGCCCAGCAGGACCTGCATAATTAGGTAAAGTAGTTGCAACAATTTTTTCAAACGGGTCTTCTGCTGTCGCTGCAATCACCTCTTTGATAGTCAGCTTTTGTCCAGCTAATTCGATTTTTGGTTCGAGACCAAAGTTTAAGCCTCTCACAGTAATTTCTGTTCCACCATCTATATCGCCTTGATCAGGACTAATAGAAGAGAATACCGGTGAACTAGCATCACCAGCCATTGAGGTATTAAATTTAAAACTGTAATCTGAGACTAACGGAAAACCTGTTAGTGGATTCAACCCTGCTTTTACAATCACGAAATAACGTATGCCAGATTGTAATTTTATGTTGTTTTTTAATTGCAACTCAATAAAACGGTATGCTGGTTCGCCTTCACGGATTAAAAAGTTAATATCAAAATCCTTAGAAATATCTTCACCGATTAGTGGATCATCTTTAAATACTTTAAAATATTGCTTTAGAGAAGTCGCTGGCGGTAGCACTGCAGAAAGCTCAATACTAATGTAATTTATTTCGGTTGACACCTCTGTCGCATCGGCTATTGGCTTATGTTGAATAACAGTTAGACTAGGCATTTCGATGGTTTCAAAGCCCTGATTACCAGCTGCCACTTGAAGGGCTCCTTGAGCTACAGCAAATCCTCTTGGACCAACATCTAATGTATTTGGTTTATCATGAGTAATCACTGGAATTGTGGCATCTACCCCCTGTTGTGAAGCCAAACCTAAATCGATTATTTGTACCAATCCTTTCACTGGTTGGTCTTCCTGATCAGAATAATAGGTACTTACATAGGCTGAGTTTCCAATGACCTCAACATCGTATATCCCATCTGTCACATAATCTTTTCTTTTTGGCTGAATATCAATAGAACGGATTATTTTGGGATGATATGGATCACTAATATCAATAACATTTAATGTTGCTAGATCACCATCGCCAGCCATATTGGTCACAAATAGCTTATCTCCTACTATTTGAATCCGGTTTGCAATCCCAAGGGTATCCACTTTAGCGATAATTGGAAGACTGGGCTGAGCAATATCAGCAATAACTACCCCTTCCGCTGATGCCGCAATATAGGCGTAATTCCCTGCAATTTTAACATCTCGACTAAAGCCATTAGGTTTAATAAAGCCGACATGATATGGTGATTCAATGTGACTAA
>PCTP01000141.1:0-4466 GCA_002770795.1 Gammaproteobacteria bacterium CG22_combo_CG10-13_8_21_14_all_40_8
AAAAAGGAACTTATCTTGAGAAAACTCATTTTATTCTCTTGGCTTATATTATCTGCTTGTACCACAAAGGTGAGTACACTACATCAAGATGTAGATGTGCTTAAAAATACTGATTATGGTTATCTGCTAATGTCGATTGATACCAATCAATCGCTCTATCAATTAGATATTTATGGAGATAAAAGTCTATATCTTACCTATTATGATTTAAGAGCGGGTAGCAACTATCTTTTAGTTCAAATCCCTGCGGGAAATTATTATTTAGGGAAAATAAAGTTGAGTCGTAATTATTATTTCACCTTAGAAAAAGAGGACTGGCAATTTCACATTGAACCTAATGTAATCAGTTATATAGGTGAGTTTTCTATGGAAACTCGAGGTTATTTCAGCAATAGTGCTAATTTGAAAATGTTGAACAAGTCTTCATATGCTTTAGAGTTTATGGAGAAAGAATTTCCATCTATTTTAGCAAATCGAGAGATTCATTATAATGGGGCTGGAGAAGATGATTTTCTTCTTAAAATGACTCGTCAAATTAAATCAGCACAAATTCAGTAAAGGGAGTTCAAGGTGAAGAAATTATTTTTAGTTCTCATATTTATATTTATATCCACAATTGTTCACGCAAAACCCATCTTGCCTAGTGAACTTTTCACATCTCCATTTATTAATCAGGTGCAAATTAATCCAAATGGCACTCTGGTGGCAGCGCTTTTCACAACAGATGATCATTCAAAGTTATCCTTGATGGATGTCAAAACTAAAAAAATTAAAACGATTTTGGATTTCAATGAGGGGAGTCGTTTAACGTCTTACCAATGGATTAATGATGAATATCTCTACATAAATTATTATTATAACAAGGATTCTCTCAAGGGAATTCTGAAGATAAATTTTAATGATGACAATAATTTAGGTGAGTTTCATAAGATTTCATCTCCAGGATATCTACTTTCTACACTCCCAGCTGTTAAAGATGAAGTACTCTATGTACATAGTGCTGGAAATGCTTTAGATATTTATCAATTAAGCATTGAAAATTTTATTAAGGGAGAGTTTAAAAAAGAACAAGAATGGAATAACTTACTTTCTGATTCTATAATTTATTATTATGTAGATGCCAAAAGTATTTTAATTGGTTACACCTACAACAAGAAAAGTAGTGAGGTCACAACTTGGTACAGAAAACCCAGTAACGCCAAATGGACAAAACTTTTCACATGGAAGGACGTAGATTATACTTTTAAAGTCATGGGGTTTATTGATGAGAACAACTTATTGGTTTTATCCAATAAAGATCAAGAAAAAATTAGTGCGATGAAATTCAACATACCCGACCAATCATTTTCTGAGGTTTTGTATCAGCACGAAGAGTATGACTTATTAGCGGCTAAATTGGTTGAAAGTGGCGAGGAATTGGATTGGGTAACTTATTATAGTCATGGTCAGTTGGTTTCTAAATACTTTAACAATGCAGAAGAAAAAAAATCAAAAAAAATTAAAGAGGTGTTTGGAGATAAGCAAATACTCACCATATCACGTAACCAAAAAACTAAAACCAGTATTTTATATGTTTCAGCTTCCGATGATCCGGGGGCTTATTATATATTTGATGAACAAAAAAACATCATATCTCTTGTTGATAAAACTTATCCTAGTTTAGAAGATATAACTTTCGCTAAAACCCAAGTTTTCAATATTCAATCAGATGACAGCACTTTAATTGAAACCTATCTAACGACACCAACAAACTACAATAATGGAGTGCTCTTAGTTATGCCACATGGAGATCCCATTGGTGTTCGAGAAGTGGATTCATACAACAGTAAGGTTCAATATTTTGCTAGTAAAGGTTATTCAGTCTTACGTACGAACTTCAGAGGTTCGAGTGGTTTTGGTAAAAACTTTCAAAAAAGCGGAATAGGGCAATTCGGGCAATTGATAGAAAAAGATATTACAACAGCTGTAAATTATATCAGTAACAAATATCATTACACTCATACCTGTTCTATTGGCGCCAGTTATGGCGGATATTCCTCTGTTATGTTAGCCATTAAACATCCTGAAAAATATGATTGCGTTGTTGCTATGTTTGGTATTTATGATCTACCTTTGTTATTTAACGAAGGGAATTATCGTTCTAAACCTGAACAACGTAAAGCCATCGCAAAACTCGTTGGCGAATATAGTGACGATTTAAAAGAGGTATCACCAGTAAATCTGATAGATAAAATCAATGTGCCGATACTTTTAATCGCTGGTGATGAGGATTCTACAGCAGTTATAGAGCATACCAATCGCTTATACTATCTTCTAAAAAAACATAATAAAGATGTTGAACAGCTTATTTATAAGGGGGTAGGCCATGGACATAGAATTTGGTATGGCGATCGCCATGAAATGGCTTATATTGATGATTTTTTGATCAAAAAATTGAAATTAAATCCACATCAAGATGAGTTTAAGCTCGTAGATATCGAAGAGGATAAATTATTAGCTTATTCTTTTTCAAAAGGGACATATGTATCCAAAAATGTTGATCTTGAAACTTACTATTTTAAAAAAGCAGCGTTGAATGGCGATGCGGCGGCAATGAATGATTTGGCTGTTGCGTATGAATATGGTAAGGGAATCGAAAAAAATTTAAAGTTGGCTATGGAATGGTATGAAAAAGCATCAGATGGAGGCAATGCACAAGCCAGTTTTAATTTGGGACAAACCTATATTGATGAATCCCTCGGTCTCGTGGATGAAAAAAAATCATTTGAGTCTTATAAAAAAGCTCAAAAGCAAGGGTTTAATGCCAGAGCAATTCTGGCGATGGGTGAGCATTATTGTAGAGGGGTTGGTGTAGAAAGAGATCTTGAGGAATGTCTATCCTCCTTTGATTTAGACGCTTTGAAAAAGAAAGATGATAATAAAAACGAAGTAAATAAAGCGACTTATGCCGATGTGGATTATAGATTATCCAGAATATTCATTATGGGTAAATTATCTGTTGAGGAGATCGAAAAACTAAAACCTTTAGTAGCAGGAAAATACCAAAAACCGGTATATGAGTTCTCGATAAAGGAAAAATATTATGGTTCTTATGTCAAAGATGTTGAATTAAATCAGTATGAACAGGGTAAAATGACAGATAAAATCCCCCTAGTAATCGAAAATAAGTTGGGTATAGAATACAAATTGAGAGAGAAAGATAATATAGATTTAGGGCTTAATCTTTTCTTTGCGAGATGGACTAAAAAGGAAAAAAATACAGAATCATTTTTTCCTGACACTTATTATCTTTTGAAAGATGAAAGAACACTTTGGAAAAGTAAATGGACTATCAGTGAAGACGATCATGTTGGAGACGAAATTCGTTATGAGGCCTATGATATTTATCATCATCTTTTGTATCAAAGAACCTTCACACTAGTAGAGCCTTTGGTTAATCCTTAGTTTTTGGATTGTATATATATTGCTTCAATTGTTCAGTACTGGGCAACCAAGGTTGCTCAGTGGCGTACTGGTTGGCAATAAAATCAATAAATACTCGAACCTTAGTGGCTAAGTGTTTTTTGGAAGGGTAGAGTAGATAAAGGTCGCCAAATTGAAAACGCCATTCTGGCAATATGATTTTAAGTTCCCCTTTTCGTAAGGCTTCTAGAGCTAAAAATAGGGGGATGATGGTGATGCCAAGATCCTCAGTACAGAAATTTTTCATAATATTGATATTGTTAACAATGATTGAGGGGGAAACATTTATACTGACAGATCCTTCTACACCCTCAAACACTAAAGTCTTTTTACCCAGGTTTTCACTATAGCCAATCACTTGATGTTGTTGTAAATCTTTAGGGCTTTTGGGTACACCATGTTGTTGCAAATACTTTGGGCTGGCCACAATTAGCTGAGATGTTTTTCCTAAGCGCCTTGAGACATAGCTGGAGTTGGCCAATAAACCCACTCTAAAAGTAATATCTATATCTTCTTCTACTAAATCAATCACTCTGTCTGTTAAATTTACCTGTAGGTTGATTTGTGGATACATTTGTCTAAATTGAATAAGAGGTGATGATAGAAATTGATCACCAAAGGCGGTAGGGGCGCTTATTTTCAATACGCCAGTGGGTGCTTCTTGGGTTTGACTGGCTTCTAAATTCGCTTCATGAACCGTAGCCAGTGCTTCTTGGCAACTTCGGTAATACTGCCTGCCTGTATCTGTTAAGTTTAAGCGTCTTGTGGTTCTTTGGATGAGTCGAACCCCTAATTCATCTTCAAGGCTGGCGAGTTTTCTACTGACTGTGGCTTTGGGAATGCCTAATTCTTGAGCTGCTTTGGTTAAACTTTGTGTTTCTACGACTTTAGCGAAAATCGCTGTTAAGTTTAGATCAAACATTGTCTCTCCAGTGGAACAATCATGTTCAAAAATATAGCTTGTTGTTTTGCATGAGACAGTATTACACTGTGTATCATTGGCG
>PCTP01000141.1:4496-5893 GCA_002770795.1 Gammaproteobacteria bacterium CG22_combo_CG10-13_8_21_14_all_40_8
TTAACAAGGGTTATTTAGGAGTCAAAAATGGTCAAAGCTTGGGCAAGTTTTGTGATCAAGTACCGATGGGTCATTATTTTTATCACACCATTACTAGTTACTTTGTTAGGGTACGGTGCAACTCACTTAACCTTTAAAACAGATTATCGAGTTTTCTTTAGCCAAAGTAATCCTCAAATGGAGGATTTTGAGTGGATGCAGGATATCTATAGCAAAGAAGATAATATTTTGTTCGTTCTATCGCCCAAAAATAAACAAGTATTTACTACCAGCACCTTATCAGAGATAGAAGAGATGACCGAAGCTGCTTGGCAGTTGCCTCAAAGTACTCGGGTTGACTCATTAAGCAATTATCAGCATACCGAGGCCGTTGATGATGATTTAGATGTTGCGCCACTTTATCAAGATGCCAACCAACTGAGTGATGATGAAATTGCCAGAATTAAAAATATTGCCGTGAATGAACCCTTATTAGTGCATCGATTAATCTCGCCAAATGGCCGGGTAAGTGCTATCAATGTTACCTTTCAGTTAGAAGGCACCTCACCGACAGAAGTCCCTGCAATCGTTGCTAAAGCAGAAGAGATCCGCATCAAATATCAACAAAAATACCCCGATGTCAAAATTGCTATGACGGGGATGTTAATGATGAATAATGCTTTCGGATCCTCTTCGATTCACGATTTTAAAACATTAGTTCCAATTATGTTTGTGTTGGTGATATTCACCATGTTTTTTATGTTGAGATCTATTGGACCTGTTGTGGGAAGTGTTGTGGTGATCCTTCTCGCTATAGCGGGAGGCATGGGCATTGCGGGTTGGATGGGGTGGTATTTAACGGGGCCATCCGCTATTTCGCCCACCATTATTATGACAATGGCTGTTGCTGACACCATACATTTAATGATTGGTTATATCCATTACTTACGCCATGGAATGGACAAGCATTCTGCCATGAAGGAAACATTAAGAGTCAATTTCCAACCAGTTTTTCTGACTTCAGCAACGACCGTTGTGGGTTTTCTTTCGATGAACTTTAGTGAGGTGCCTCCTTTTCATGATCTCGGCAATATTGTGAGTTTTGGGGTGATTTTTGCTTGGTTATTTTCAGTGACATTCTTACCCGCGTTAGTTGTGACTTTACCCATTAAGGTGAAATTACATGAACCTGAAAATACGGTATTTATGGATCATTTTTCAGACTGGGTTATTCAACATAAAAACGGCTTGTTTTGGTCAACTTTGGTTGTGATTGGACTCAGTGCTTCTATGGTTCCCAAGAACGAACTGAATGATCAATATGTGAAATATTTTTCCAAAAATGTATTGTTCAGAGCCGATACAGATTTTGTGAATGATAATTTAACAGGGATCGCCAATATTTCATACTCCCTCAA
>PCTP01000141.1:6006-6148 GCA_002770795.1 Gammaproteobacteria bacterium CG22_combo_CG10-13_8_21_14_all_40_8
TCATTAAACGATTAAATAAGAATATGCATGGAGATGATCCCGCTTATTATAAAATTCCTGAAAACAACCAACTGACGGCTCAATACCTGTTACTCTATGAAAACAGTTTACCCTATGGGTTAGATCTCAATAATCAACTGAC
>PCTP01000059.1 GCA_002770795.1 Gammaproteobacteria bacterium CG22_combo_CG10-13_8_21_14_all_40_8
TGAATTGGCATGAGGCGGTATATCCATGGGAGAAACTACATCTTCGGCCAAGACTCTATCTAGGCTTTGATATAGGGAAACCATTTCTATTTCTGTGAGCGCTGATATTTTTGAGCGCATGATTTCCATGGCTTCACTGATGGGTTTTAATCCTGGTGTATCACAGCATGTCATCGCTTCTCTCCAAATAGGTCAATACCAAACATTCGTTTTTGATTTATTTAATCAATGAGTTAGTCTCGAGGCAAATATCACTCATATTTGTCTTCATGATACAACACATGAAGTTGATTGGCTGCAAGATCATGGGTTTCACTGGTTTGTCCATCTGGCCAATTGACTTTGACGGTATCAATTTTTGTATGTTGCCCAAGACCTATATGGAGAATATCTTCATTTTGAGATAAATAGGAGTTTTCTGCACCAGTTTGTAAAAAATGATGTTCAGCGCCCATAATGACTTCGACCCTTGCTCCCAAAGCAAAGCGATTGTGTTGTTTTTGTCTTAATTGTAAACCAACCCATTGATTGGTTTGAGCCGCCGTATTTTGTAGTAATCTTAAAGTGCCGCTTTGTCCCTGTACAGCCAAATCCACTAATCCATCTTGATTAAAATCAGCACTGGCACCGCCTCGCCCCACAAAATTGGGTAGTGCATCGCCTAAAGCGATTTGCCCTACTTCAAAAAAACCTTGTTTCGTTTGATTTTGGAATAAGTGCATGGGTTGTGCTTTTAATGTAGGCACATGATCAATGGTTTCTTCTAATGTATCTCCATTAACCACCCATAAGTCCAGCAATCCATCATTATCAAAATCACTCAAGCCTGTTGCCCAGCCCACCGTTTTAAGTGATATTTGTCCTAAGCCTAAATTATCTGCATCGTCCATAAAAAATAAACGCCATTTCCCGTTTTTATCTTCCAGACCATCGGCACTCATATTCATAAAAAATGCATTTTCTTGTGCCAGCCAATGGGTAACAAAAATTTCTGGATCAGAATCGTTATCAATATCCCCACTGGCTAATCCCATCGCCCCTCTATAATCAGCCGCCAAAGAACTGGCGCCAATATCCTGAAAATGTCCCTGACCTAAATTCAGAAAAACTCCATTGGCAGAAACATCATTGGCGACGTATAAATCTGGCCAACCATCATTATTAAAATCTAACCACATAGCGCCCATGGATCGTCCGCTGATATTGTCAACACCAGCTTGTTTTGCCACATTGGTGAAAGTGCCATCACCATTGTTATGATATAAAATATTGGCCTGTGGCTGATAAGTCGATGGGTTTAATTGATAAGAAACATCCATGCTATTTTGCTTGTTCAGACCAGGATCTGAGACTAAATGACGCTGGTAATCCACATAATTGCTCACATAGAGATCGATCCAACCATCTTTGTCATAATCACCCCAAGTGGAACCAGAACTAAACTCTCCTGTGGTTATATTGACTCCTTCTACGTTTGCCATTTTGCTTACATCCACAAAATGCCCATTGCCATCATTATGAAATAATTGATTTTTTCCATAATGAGTTAAATAAAGATCAAGCCAACCATCATTATCATAATCCCCCCAGCTAGCCCCCATGCCAAATTGTTGTTGTAACAAGCCTGCGGTTTGAGTCACATCTTCAAACGTGCCATTGCCTAGGTTTTTATAGAGTTTTCCCGATGATTTTTGTTGAGAGAGATCTGCGATCACTTGTAGAGGTAAATCTATTGAGTGAGCAAAATTCACCACATAAATATCTACTAAACCATCATTATTAAAATCGCCAAAAGCGACACCAGAGCCCATATCTTCAGGTAATAAGGAATGCCTGGTATCATTAAAATGTTTAAAATTTATACCAGCCTGTTTTGATCTCTCAGAAAATCTCAAGGTCACCAGCTTAGTATCTAGATTTTTATCGAGTACATGGGTGAGTCCTTCCACTTTTTGACCATTTTGCAATGCACTGGGATCAATGGATTTTGGTCTCACCACTAAAAACAATAGCGTTGCAAATATTCCCATAACTCCCAAAACACCCCATTTAAGGAGAAGTTTTTGCCTTTTATTGAGCATGCAACACCTGTATATCCTGTTCAGCCTCAGTCATCATAATTGCAGGTATCACTTTGCTATGGCCAATGCCATAGACTGCATTAAGAAATTCAGGGTTGGCTTTACGATACCAAAGTTTGGCTACAATGTGGAGTTTATTGATGCCTTGTTGCAGATTGGCAGTGTCAAATTGAATTAAATCTTTACGCTCTCCAATGGCTTCACCTTTTTGATTGGCAATCACCCGTCCTCTCGCCATGGAAGGACATTGAAATTGCATTTGAAGCAGATCTTTACGACCAGGAAATAAGGTTCTTTTATAATTAGCACCAACCAAATCCCATAAGTTGTGACGATCGATTAACGCTCCCTTTCTATCAAAGCCATCCGCCCTAAAAGTGGCACCTTTATCCACTCTATTTTGATCATCTAAACCGCCTTGATGAAATACCACTTTGTGGTTTTGATCAGTCACAATCAATTCTACCCAACTTTCAATCATATCAAGAGGCCCAGTGGGAAAATCATGACCCGCTTTATTATTTAACATGGCTATTGCGACAGAAACGCGCTCTCCTTCAGTAATGGATTGAGGCGCAATAACTTGCAAGCTCACCACAGGGCCTTTGACCCACTTGTCTGCAATTTCCGGGATATCTATGCGACCCTGTAACCAAGACTCCGTTAGTTGTATGTGTTTTTTGGCTCCATCTAATTTCATTAATTGTGGAATGTAGGAGTTGGTCGCTAGAGTTCGATGACTACGATGCTTATTGTCTGTAGGTGATCGGTAATAATCTGAACTATCGCCATTAGCTGGATCAGCCGTATTTTGTAAAGGCATGTGACATTCACGACAGCTGATAGATTTTTTAGGATCATTCTTGTGATACCAACGGCTATTTTTCCAACTATCATATTGATTTTGTCCTTGAACTTTACCGATATCTGTATTCACTTGCTTATCAATATATTGCTTATGACAAGCGGCACAAAACTCTTCTGTTTTATACAGAGGTTTGGAATAACTTTGTACATGATGCTTCGGATAAGAACGAATCAGGAAATCACTCACAAGTTTGGAGATGGGATCATCATTCAATTCATACAAATAACGATCAGGTATATGGATGACGTAATTTCCATTACCCTGTACATCCGTCTTAACAATACTATGACAAACGACACAAGATGAACCTTCGTCATAACCTTCCACTCCCAAGGTAACATTGGTGCTATTTTTCGCACCGCTAAGTAAGGAAATGGGATCATGGCAACCCGCACAGTATCTGGTATGTTCGGGTGAGGTTTCTGTCATCATGATGGTTTGCACTTTTTGGAACATATCATCCATTGATGAATAACGATGAGCACTAGGTAACCATTCTTTATAGATGTTTTCATGGCAATTGCTGCTGCCACAAGATTTTGAGCGACTCAAATACTTAGGGTTAGCAGCTTTTAGTGGATGGTTTTTTTGATGACCACTCTGATCAGAATCATTGATATCTAACACCGCAAGACTTGGTTGGAAAGGCTTATCCTGCCCAAATCGCCAGTTATATTGGCTATCGAAAAATTGAAACTTCTCAGGTATTTGGTAATTAGCCCAGCCTATAAACCCCCATAAAACACTCAAGAAAGTCACAGACAAAACCCATAAGTTAAAGATTTTTTGAGCAGATTTAATTTGCGTTTTTATTTTACCTTGCTTCATTTTTCTCAGAGCAATCGTCAATATATGCAAAGCGAAAAACAACCCAACGATTATGGCACTCAGCAAATGAATGGTGGATTGAAGTGATGATATCCTATTACTAAATAGACTTTGCCCTGTTAACACAATGCCAGTTATCAGACAAATCACTAAAAAAACGATTGCGCTATAACCGAGCAGCTGATAATGATTAAGTGTCCCACCTGTCCTGGTTTTCCAATGCTTCCAGCAATAAACACCAATGGGAACCAGAGAAATTAAACCCAAAATGGTATGGATTAATACATTAAACTGGTTATATTGACTAAAAGGTAAAGCATAAATCGCTAGGCCGCTAAGTAAACCATAGAAAATCAAGCCTGATGTTAAACCACTTAATAGAGATTTCCATCCTTTAATACTTTTTTCAATAGCATTTAAACGTGTAGTGTCCATTGTGGCATGTATCATTTAAAAAATTTAATATAGGATGATAAATGACTCAGCCAGATATACAATGATCTGGATCATGAATAGAGGAAAGGAATGAATGGTCTTCTGTTTGCCCATTTAGCGAAGAATCGTTTTTAAAAATAAGCGGATAGTTGTATTTGAAGACTATCACTGTTGGCATAGTCGGTTTGATCGTCTGCAAAATAACCAATATTTCGGTCATGTGAAAATTCAATAGCGAGTGCCAGATTTTCATTTATCTCAATGCTAGAGGAAAATAAGTACCTTGTTTTAGGTAATTCCATAACTTCCAGATGATGACTACCCTGTATTGAAAATGCGGTGACTATTTCTTTGGAAAGTAAATGACCAAACCAGCCAAATTCTGTATGCCAACTCGAATAATTTTGAAAAACATCTGTTTGTTGTGCTGTACAAAAACAGCCTTTCTCTAATGAACCCACATATTCCAGATGCACAAACATCTTTTCCGAAAACCAATGTAAGTAAATATTAGCACCATTGAGTTTCTCTATTTTAAAATCCGTGAAATCATCAAACCCATCTCCTTGCAAAAGATTATTCGTCATGTCCACACCAATGGCTAAATGGGTTTCATCTATCTCCCAAGTTTTTCCAACACGAACCAAAAAATTGGATAAAGATCCCTGTGCGTTATTCGCTTCAGTGGTATAGGCAAATGTAGCCATTTCCCAACTATTTTTTCGATACCACAAACCCAAACTGGTTGCCCTGTTTTCGGCAAACTGTAAGGTCAAAGGATCATTTATTGCTGCGGTATGATAATTTCCAAAAGGTAAATAGATCTGCCCTGCTAACCATTCGATGGGAAGATTTTGCAATGAATAGGAGATAAAGGCTTCATCTATTTCTAAGGGCGTATATCCTTCTTCGTACAATATACTCACCATTATTTTGGTTTGATTGTTCGGTTGGGCTAAAAAAGCTAAGGCAACGGTACTCAGTATCAGATCTCGCTCGGTGATCGATTGTGTTCGGGTAAAATATTGCTCTAGCTCTACGGTTCCTTCGATTTGGAGAATATCTTGAGAAAAAGAAGGGGAAGAAAGAAATAATGCTAGTGAAGTAATTAGAATAGCGGTTTTCATTGAACCCACAACAGAATGATTTAATTAGATAAATTTTAGATAATAAATAAAAAATTTACCAACTGAAATACATTTTATTGAGGAGAGTCGTTGCGATGTCTAATTGAACTTCTTTTTATGAGAATGATCGTGCCCTGAATAGGATCTTGGTTTACCAGCGGCACTGGGTTTTTGTTTGAGCAAATGATTAAATTTATCTATTTCTGAGGAGTCATCTTTATCCGTTTTTTGTTCTTTGCTGCTTTGAACGCTCAAATGTCTATGCTGCTTAATGTTGGTGTAATTCTTTCCCCCATAAGAACGGTTTAGCGCCTTAATGTTCGATTCATTTTCTGCGTTATCCACAGTTTGAGCAGATAAAGCACTCAAAGTAAATAAGCTTGAAACAATAATAAGTAAAAACCGCATAATGCACCTAGGAAAAATATGGCTTAAGTGAAGCTGTACGATAATTGTACATCATTGGAAATAAATTAACAATAACAGTGTTGCAGCAATTCTCGGTCAACACAGTAATATCTCCCCAATGACCTCACTCGGTATTTTTTTAATAAAAAATAACGAACAGGCTGTCAGTTTGCCAAAACGTCAGTCAGGAGCCGGGCTACACCCATTAAGTGCATAAAAGTGAGTAGGTACATGTTGTAGCTCAGATTCTCTTCGCCATGTCCGTCATTGTGCTCAATGTCATAACCCTGGTTTTTTAAGGTGTTAAAACACTCATTTTCGATCTTCCACCGACAACGTCCCGCCCTGACCATGTCCTTAATATTTTCTTTGCTGAGCATAATGTCAGTCACCCAGCTATTCATGTAGG
>PCTP01000241.1:0-13078 GCA_002770795.1 Gammaproteobacteria bacterium CG22_combo_CG10-13_8_21_14_all_40_8
TGATTTTTTGTTAAAAAAATACCGAGTGAGGTCATTGGGGAGGTTTTACTGTGTTGACCGAGAATTGCTGTTTTTTTTCCATAAACATTTGTAACAAATCTCTAAATATGGTATAAAGCGCGCCGCAGATCAATGAAGTTTCATTGGCTGTAAATTCTGAGTCTTGAACTCAGGTTATTCCACACGTTGTTCGACACATTATCCGGGGTGCTCATTCGTGAGTCGGTTAATGGGAACGACGGAGGCCCAACCCCTTTAGGAGTTAAGTTATGTCAAAAGTCACTATGCGTGAACTCATGCAAGCGGGTGTCCATTTCGGTCACCGTACTCGTTTCTGGAATCCAAAAATGAAAAGTTATATTTTTGGTGCAAGAAACAAAATTCATATTATCAATCTTGATAAAACCCTACCTAAGTTTTTAGAAGCGATGAACTATATCGGTTCTGTTTCTGCCAGAAAAGGTAAAGTGTTATTCGTTGGTACTAAAAGAGCTGCAAGCAACATGGTTAAAGAAGAAGCTTTGCGTTGTGGTCAGTATTATGTTGATCATCGCTGGTTAGGTGGAACTTTAACTAACTTTAAAACTATTCGTCAATCAATTCAGCGTCTTAAAGAATTAGAAGTGCAAAGCACTGATGGTACTTTTGATCGATTGACTAAGAAAGAAGCTTTATTAAAAACTCGCGAATTAGAAAAATTAGAGCGCGGACTAGGCGGTATCAAAAACATGGGTGGTTTACCTGATGTTTTATTTGTAATTGATGCTGATTATGAAAAAATTGCTATTACTGAAGCCAACAAATTAGGCATTCCTGTGATCGCTGTTGTTGATACTAACTCACATCCTGATGGTGTTGATTACATTATCCCTGGTAATGATGATGCTATTAGAGCCATTAAATTGTATCTAGAGCATGCTTCAACAGCCATATTAGAAGCTAGAAATCTTCCAGAAATGATGGCGGCTGAAACTCCAGTTGCGGATGAGTTTGTAGAAGAAGCTCAAAAAGATGCACCAGAAGCCTCTGAAAAAGAAGAAGCTTAATTTTTTGAGCCCATTCGGAAAACATTAGGTTTGAAGGGGCTGTTTAGCCCCTTTTATTTATACATGGTTGGTTTGATCTGCACGGATTGAATTAACGGGAAAATCAATTATTAGAAAGAGGTTTTTAGCATGGCTATTACGGCTGCTTTAGTAAAAGAATTGCGCGAGCGCACTGGCGCTGGAATGATGGAATGTAAAAAAGCATTGGTTGAAACCAATGGAGATATTGAAACTGCAATTGATAATATGAGAGTTTCAGGTCAAGCAAAAGCGGCTAAAAAAGCAGGCCGAATCGCTGCCGAAGGAGTTATTGTTGCGCGAGTTTCAGAATCTGGTGACTACGGTGTTGTTTTAGAAATTAACTCTGAAACTGATTTCGTTGCTCGTGATGTGAGTTTCCTTGCATTTGCTAACGATCTTGCTGAGTTAGTGTTAAACACTAAAACGACAGATGTTGAAGCTTTATTAGCGACTCAAATGGCTTCTGGACAAACTGTTGCTCAAGCAAGAGAAGCTTTGGTGTCTAAGATTGGTGAGAACATTCAAGTTAGACGTGCAGCTTCTGTTAGTGCTCCAATTGTGACTGAATATCTTCATGGTGGAAAAATTGGTGTTTTAGTCGGTTTAGAAGGTGAAGGTAATGCTGAACTGGCTAAAGATGTAGCAATGCATATCGCTGCAACTAACCCAGAAGTTATTAATCCCGAAGAAGTTTCTAACGAGTTGTTAGAGAAAGAAAAAGAAATTTTCTCTGCACAAGCTAGAGAAAGTGGCAAGCCTGAAGCTATCATTGAAAAAATGATCGAAGGTAGAATGCAAAAATTTGTTGCTGAAGTGAGTTTAACTGGTCAACCATTTGTGAAAAATCCTTCCATCACAGTTGGAAAGCTTTTAGAATCTAGCAAAGCCAAAGCGACTCAATTTATTCGATTTGGCGTGGGCGACGGCATTGAAAAGAAAGTGGAAGATTTTGCTGCTGAAGTTGCTGCTGTTACTGGTGGTAATTAAGCCTTAGCATCCTATTTTTTACTACGTCTCTAGAAAGGGTTATTGTATGACAGGATCTGAATCCCCAACTCCATATAAAAGAATTCTGCTCAAATTAAGTGGAGAAGCTTTAATGGGTGACGAACCATTTGGAATTGATCCAAAGGTTCTCGATAGAATGGCTATTGAAATAAAACCATTGGTTGTCAGAGGGCTTCAGATAGGGATTGTTATAGGTGGCGGTAATTTGTTTAGAGGCCAAAAACTAGCGGATGCTGGTATGGACAGGGTGGCTGGCGACCATATGGGGATGCTGGCCACTGTTATGAATTCACTTGCTATGCAAGATGCCCTTGAACGAGCTGATATTCCCACTCGGGTAATGTCGGCCGTTAGTCTCACTGGTGTTTGTGATAACTACGATCATCGTTACGCAATGAGGTATCTTGGGCAGGGTGAGGTCGTCATATTTTGTGCAGGGACAGGAAATCCATTTTTTACCACAGATACTGCGGCTTGCTTAAGAGGTGTCGAGATTGATGCAGACATCATTCTTAAAGCGACTCAAGTGGATGGCGTTTATTCTGCCGATCCTAAACTATATCCTGACGCCACTAAGTTTGATAAGCTCAGTTATGCTGAAGTCTTAGAAAGAGAATTTGCAGTGATGGACTTAACAGCATTTTGTTTAGCGAGAGACCATAAAAAATCGATTCGTATTTTTAATATGAGTGAGAAGGGATCCTTGCTAAAAATTGTTATGGGCCAGGCTATTGGTACATTGATTGAGTAATCAATTCTAAGAAAATTTCATCCTTCATTCCAAGAATGGAGTGTTAAGCACAATTTATCTCTTAAATTTCTAAAAATGAGGATAGACTCGTGATTAACGATATTCTTGAAGACGCTCAAACGCGAATGGGTAAGTCCATTGATGCATTTAAGCATGGTTTGGCGAAGATTAGAACGGGTAGAGCTCATCCAGATCTACTCCAGCATATTAGCATTTCTTATTATGGTGTTGATACCCCATTATCCCAAGTAGCTAACGTCGGCGTGGAAGATGCCAGAACCTTATTGGTAACTCCTTGGGAAAAAAACACTGTCTCTGCTATTGAAAAAGCAATTATGACCAGTAACCTAGGTTTAAACCCTTCCTCTGCTGGACAGGTCATTAGAGTACCTATACCGGCATTAACAGAAGAGCGTCGCAAAGATCTTATCCGTATCGTAAGACATGAAGCGGAACAGGGTCGAGTTGCTATCCGAAATATTCGCCGTGATGCTATCAGCAGCATAAAAGATTTCCTAAAGGAAAAGGAAATTAGTGAAGATGATGCTAGAAAAGGCGAAGATGAAGTTCAAAAGCACACAGATCAATACATTGCCAAGCTCGATAATGTATTGAAAGATAAAGAAACTGACCTCATGTCTGTGTAAATTTATCATTCAAGCAGATGTTATTGCTAAGATATTTCAATCGACTTGGATTATTCGTCCAAGTCGAACCTTAGCCATGACGTCGGATATCTAATGACAATAGAGCATAATCTTAAGCGATGATAAATTCTAAGATTCAATATCCTAATCATGTTGCCATCGTTATGGATGGTAATGGCCGCTGGGCGCAAGCAAAGAATCGTCCAAGGGTTTACGGTCATCAACAGGGCGTAGAATGCACTCGAGGTATTATTGAATATAGTGCTAAAGTTGGAATTAAAGCGCTAACACTTTTTGCATTCTCCAGCGAGAATTGGAAAAGGCCCGAACAGGAAGTTTCATTTTTAATGCAACTTTTTATCAAAGCATTAAGTCGAGAAGCTCAAAAACTCCATCAAAATAATGTTTGTCTCAAAGTCATCGGTGAAGTCACAGATTTTGAACCTGAATTGCAAAGGGTGATTACTGAAGTCGAAACTCTCACTGCAAAAAATGATGGTTTGAAATTGTTTATTGCTGCTAACTATGGTGGACAGTGGGATATTACCCTTGCAGCCAAAAAAATAGCTCAAAAAGTTCAATCAGGCAATTTACGCATTGAACAAATAGACGCCGATCTATTCCAACAGCAACTCTGTTTAGCTGATGTGCCAGCCGTCGATCTTTTTATCAGAACCGGTGGTGAAATCCGCATAAGCAATTTTTTGCTTTGGCAAATTGCTTATGCGGAACTTTATTTTACCAAAATTCTGTGGCCAGATTTTAATGAGGAACAATTTCTGCTTGCCATTGGACATTACGCCAAAAGAGAGCGTCGTTTTGGACAAATCACTGAACAGTTAAGTGCAGATCCGAAAAATATTAGTCAAGGGCAGAATATTGAATGTTAAAAACAAGAATTATTACTGCTTTAGTTTTGCTGCCTTTAGTCGTTTGGGTGCTTTTCGGTGTATCGTTGAATACTTTCTCATTGGCAATTAACCTGATTATGTTAATTGCTGCTTGGGAGTTGACTGCACTCATTGGTATTGAAAAGCTTGCCAATAAAATGCTATATCTGAGCCTGATACAGATATTATTTCTAATAATATATCTCTCTAATCCCAATATGAGCCTTTGGCCTGGAGTACCATTTCCACAGCAACTCACTCAATGGCTTGATTTACGCTACCTTCCATATATCGCTTTGGTGATGGGATCAATATGGTGGTTAGTCTGTTTCATTAGTTTGATCATTGGTAAACATGATTGGTTAAAAGGAAAATCGTTGTTATGGCTGAGAGTTATTGCAGGTGTTCTTATGTTAGTACCCTGTTGGGTGGCTTTAATTAGTTTACGATCCACGGACATTGTCCAGTCTTTTAGCCAAGGGTCATTGTTGGTTTTATATCTGCTGCTGCAAATTTGGGGGGCTGACACTGGAGCGTATTTTTCAGGTAAAGCATTTGGCAAACATAAGTTAGCACCTAAAGTAAGTCCGAAAAAAACCTGGGAAGGGGTTGCTGGTGGCCTGATATTAGCGGTTTCACTAGGATTGTTTATGCCGCATGTTTTACATTTGGATTACATCATTCATCAATTGGGTTATTTTCAAGTGGTTCTTATCTCTTTAGTGGTCGTGGTGGCTTCTATTGTGGGTGATTTAACAGAAAGTATTTATAAACGACAGCAAAATTTAAAGGATAGTGGAACTCTATTGCCAGGGCATGGTGGTATTTTGGATCGGATTGATAGCATTCTTTCGACCTTTCCTGTGTATGCATTGCTATTTTATGGGTTGATCCGATAGATGAAGCCTAGTCAAAACGTCACTATATTGGGATCTACAGGTTCAATAGGTGTGAATACCTTAGATGTTATTCAGCATGAATCAGAAAAGTTTCAAGTTTATGCGCTAACAGCGAATCAGAGTTGGCAGAAACTATTCGAGCAAATTAAGACCTTCAAACCTAAATTTGCTGTTTGCGCAGATACAAATGCAGCTCAATCACTAAAGACTTTAATCCATCAAGAGAATTTACCCACAGAAATTTTATCAGGGGTTGAAGGGTTAGAGTTTGTCGCATCTTCACCTGATGTGGATATTGTTATGGCCGGCATTGTAGGTGCTGCAGGTTTGCTTCCTACATTGGCTGCGGTAAAAACCGGCAAAAAACTGATGCTAGCGAATAAAGAATCTCTGGTAATGGCTGGAGAATTATTTATGGCGTTGGTTCAAAAGCATCGCGCTTTATTATTGCCTGTGGATAGTGAACATAATGCATTATTCCAATGTTTGCCAAATCATCATTATCAGCAGGATAATTTCGTCCCTTGGCTGGAACTTGGGGTTGAAAAGCTCATTTTAACAGCTTCTGGCGGACCTTTCTTTAAGGATCCTATTGAGGATTTATACAAAAAAACGCCACAACAGGCTTGTTTACACCCTAATTGGTCAATGGGCCGAAAAATATCTGTAGACTCAGCAACTTTGATGAACAAGGGCTTAGAAGTCATTGAAGCTAGTTATCTGTATGGTATTGCACCAGATCGAATAGAAGTGGTGATACATCCACAAAGTATTATTCATTCTATGGTGAGCTATTCTGATGGTGCTGTTTTAGCTGAATTGGGTAATCCTGACATGAGAACCCCCATTGCTCATGCCTTAGGCTGGCCTGAACGTTTGAAAACCCAGGTTAAATCCTTAGATATTACTCAAATTGCTCAATTTGACTTCTTTCCTCCAGATTACCAGAAATTTCCTTGCTTAAACTTAGCATTTTACGCTTTGAAACAGTCTGGCACTGCTCCAGCCATTCTTAATGCCGCGAATGAAATGGCCGTTGAAGCCTTTTTAAATGAAGAGCTAGGCTTTATGCAAATTGCAAAATTAGTGAATGAGGTTTTACAAAAAAGCCAGTTTGAGTCACTGAAGAATATTGAACAAATTCTAAATATTGATAAACAAACTCGACAATTGTCTCAACAACTTTTAGCTCAATTTAGGGAATGATGATGGAAAATATTTCTCATTCTCTCATGAGCTTTATTTGGAATGCTGCAAGTCTTATTCTGTTACTCAGTATTGTCGTGACGATTCATGAAGGCGGACATTTTTGGGTTGCAAGAAAATTAGGCGTGAAAGTCTTAAAGTTTTCCATAGGTTTTGGAAAAACTATTTTTAGCAAAACAGGTCGTGATGGAGTGGAATATGTAATAGCAGCAATTCCCTTGGGTGGCTATGTTAAAATGTTAGATGAAAGAGAAGGTGAGGTATCCGTTCAGGACCGGCCCTATTCTTTCAATCAAGCCAGTGTTGGTAAACGTATTGCCATTGTTGCAGCAGGTCCTCTTGCAAACTTTCTTTTGGCTATCATGGTTTTTTGGAGTGCCTTTATGATAGGCGTTCCTGGGGTTAAACCTGTTCTAGGAGAGATTAAAACGGGAAGCATCGCACAAATAGCAGGGCTACAATCAGGAGAAATTATACGTTCAATCCAAGGTGAGCCGGTTCAAACTTGGATGCAGGTCGGGTTGGCTTTTGCTAACTTTATTGGAGAAAAAACCAGCATTGATATGGAGGTCGAAGACCCTTTATCACATACAAAAAAAATCTCCAGACTCCAATTAACCACCAAAATAGGTGAAAATGCTGGAGAAAGTCCTTTAGAAACATTAGGCATCAAGGTATATTTACCTCAAATTAGATTAGGCATTGGTCATGTGGCGGAAAATACCCCAGCTTCAAGGGCCGGTATCAAAGTTGATGATCTGATAGTAGCCTTCGATGGTGATGATATTACCTACTGGCCACAACTGGTTCAGAAATTGGAAAAAAAAGCTGAACAAACTGTGGAACTAACTGTACTAAGGGAAGGTCAATTAAGACGGCTTAAGGTAAGGCTAGGTGTTGGAAAAAATAGTGCTCCCCAAATGGGATATTTGGGAATACAACCAAAAATTGATGAACAATACCGTCAAGAGTTAGATCAACTTAGAGTCAATTTACAATATGAGCCCACAGAAGCTTTCCATCAAGCTTTAATCAAAACAGGGAAATTTTTTACACTGAGTATTCAAACCATAAGAAAAATATTAAGCAGGGATGTTTCTGCAAAAAATCTTTCTGGGCCTGTGGGTATTGCTGAAAGTGCGGGAAATTCTCTGAGCGTAGGATTAAGTCAGTTTTTAATGTTTGTAGGAATGATTAGTGTCAGTATTGGTTTTTTAAACCTGTTACCCATCCCAGTATTAGATGGTGGGCATTTGTTTTTTTATGGTATTGAACTAGTACGAGGCAAGCCGCTTTCTGAAAATATTCAAGAGGTGGGTATGAAAATTGGTTTAGTTTTAATTTTGAGTTTGACAATTTTTGCTTTATTTAACGATATCTCCCGCGTGGGGATGTAATTCAAACTAATGAGTATAAAAAGAATATTAATGAGTAATCTTATAAAAAAAAGAAGAGCAACAGGAAAGAAATTGTGTGTGGTTTTAATGGCACTATTACCTTCTTTTAAGGCATTTGCCATTGAACCTTTTGTGGTGAAGGACATTAAAGTTGAAGGATTGCAACGTGTTGAATTAGGAACCTTTTTCACATATTTACCTTTGAAAGTCGGTGAAACTGTTGATGATATTCGGGTGCCATCCATCATTAGACGCATCTATCAAAGTGGTTCTTTTTCACGCGTCGAATTAGCAAGAGACGGTGACGTACTGATTGTGGTTGTGCAAGAAAGACCAGTAATTTCTAGTTTGACTTTTGATGGCAATAGCACTATCAAGACGGATGATTTAACCAAAGCATTGAAATTACAGGGTATCGCCAAGGGAGAAGAGTTAAACCCAACAACCTTAGACAGAATTAAACAAAGTATTGAAAGACAATATTTTGCCTATGGAAAATATGGGATCAGGGTTGATATCGTCTTAAATTATTTGCCCAGAAATCGAGTGAATGTAAATTTTAAATTTCATGAAGGTGATGCCGCCAGAATTTCTGCCATTACGATAGTTGGGAATAAGATTTTTTCAGATGAAGAGTTGACTAAAAGGTTTGAGTTGACCAAGGGTGGGTGGTTATCATGGTTGAAAAATGATAATCAGTATTCGAAAGAAAAACTTTCAGGGGATTTGGAAAAGTTAAAATCCTATTACCTTGACAAGGGCTTTTTGAAATTTAACGTGGTCTCTACACAAGTTGCTATTACCCCTGATAAGAAAACAGTTTTTATTACCATTAATATAGATGAGGGCGAAAAATACACAGTGACGGATGTTTCATTTTCAGGTAAACCTATTTTAGAAGAAGACTATTTACTCAAATTAGTTCCGATCAAAAAAGGAGACGTATACTCTGGTTCCATAGTCACTTATTCTGAAGAAAATATTGTCAAGGCATTAGGCTACAGTGGATATGCCTTCGCGAATGTTTCTACCATTCCTTCTGTTGATGATGATGAGCATACTGTTGCACTTAACATCTTTGTTGAACCCAAAAGTCGAGCCTATGTACGTCGAATCTTATTCACGGGCAATGAAAAAACCAATGATCATGTTTTAAGAAGAGAAATGCGTTTGACAGAATCTAGTGCATTGTCCACCGATCTTGTTGATCGTTCAAAATTAAGGCTAGAAAGATTGCCCTATTTGGAAGAGGTGAATGTAGAAACAAAACCTGTTGAGGGTGTAGATGACCAAGTTGATTTATTCTTTGACGTGAAGGAAAGACCTTCTGGAACTATTGGCGGATCTCTAGGGTATAGCCAATTTCAAGGACTATTGTTGAGCGCTAATATTTCTCAAAATAACTTTTTTGGTTCAGGGAAAAATATTGGGTTTAATGCAAGCACCAGTAAAGTAACGACTAATTTCAGTCTTAATTATACAGATCCATATTTCACTGTGGATGAAATTAGTTTAAGTTTATCTGGTTTCGTTTCTAAAACAGATTTAGGAGCGCTAAATCTTGTAGGACAATCTTTGAATAGTGTTGGGGTTGGCGCAAGCTATGGAATTCCCCTGAGCGAAATAAGTCGTTTTAATTTAGGCTTTAGGGCAAGTGATAATAGCCTTGATACCGCAGCGAATAGTGGATTGGCGATTTCAGAGACAATTAAAGATTTTTTCTCAGATGTTGCTCAAAATCCTTTTGTTGATCCAGTTTATGATTATAAAATGCTTTCTGTTTCAGGGACATGGTTACAAAACTCTTTGAATCGAGGTATTTTTCCCGATAGAGGAACATCACAAACACTTAGTCTGGAGGCAACCGTACCCGTTGGTGATCTCGATTTTTATAAAGTAGAGTATAAAATAGCTCATTATATTCCAATCACTGACGGTTGGGCGGTGTTGATGAGAGGTCAACTCTCTTACGGGGATGCATATGGTTCAAAAAATTCTAAACTTCCTTATTTTGAAAATTTTAATGCAGGTGGTTTATCAAGTATGAGAGGGTTTGATACCAATTCTATAGGACCACAACAATTTTTTCTGAATCCCACTACGGGACCAGTGATCCCTGGTAGTGATTCCTCAGATCCCTCCACTGGCGTCCCCTTAGGTAGAGAGTTTGATAGAGTTTCTTTCAGCAGAAGATCAACTGGCGGTAATGCAAGAGCGCTTGCTGGTTTAGAGCTTATTTTTCCTACGCCATTCGCAGAGGGAAATCGCTCGATGAGAACTAGTGCATTTTTAGATGTGGGTAATGTTTGGGATACCAAATTCGATAAAAATAAGTTTAGCTATTTACAAGCTGATCAATTGGAATTAATTCCAGATTATGCCAAGGCAAATGATTATAGAGCCTCTGTGGGAGTTTCATTACAATGGATTTCTCAATTGGGGCCCTTGACATTTAGTTTATCAAAACCGCTTAGTAAGCAACCTGGGGATAGGTTAGAAACCTTCTCATTTAATATTGGCACAACTTTTTAATATATTAGCTTCAACTTAACTCATTAGGAGAATATCACTTGAATAAAAAAAATCTATTGGTAGCGACATTTTTAGGATTAGCACTCAGTTTTAGTGCTCAAGCCGCAACTCAAAAAATTGCAACAGTTGATCCCAGAGAAATATTGTCTAAATTGCCCCAGACTGAAGCTGTGTCACAAAAACTTAAAAGTGAATTTACTGAGCGACAAGAAAAGTTAAAATTATTGTCCAAAGAAATAAATGATTTACAGGAAAAAGGCAAACGTGATGCGCCTACTATGAGCTCAACAGAAGTCACTCAGTTAAGCAGAGATATTGAAGCAAAAGTAAATGCTTTTAAATTAGATGAAAAATCCTTTAAAGAAGATTTTCAACGACGCCAAAAAGAAGAATTATATAAATTACAAACTCAAATTTTTAATGCGATTGATGCTGTATCAAAAAAATCTAGCTATGATTTAGTCCTTGCTAAGGAAGTGGTGTTATATGGTTCAGAAAGCAGTGATATTTCTGATGAAGTATTAAAGTTCATGTTAGACAATAAAAAACCTTAATGGATAAAAAGATTACACTGGGAGAATTAGCCCGAAAATTAGGAGCCACTTTAATTGGTGATCCTAATTTACTGCTTTATGCAGTTGCGGATTTGGCCCATGCAAAAGAAAATGAAATCAGTTTCTTGTCAAACCCTAAGTTTGAAGTTCATCTTGCTGTTACCAAAGCGAGTGCCGTGATAGTCAATCAAGACACTTATAACAAATTAGGAAAGCAGTTTTCTTGCGCTTTGTTAATTATGGAGAATACTTATTTAGGTTACGCTAAAACTGCGCAAATGTTGGATAATACCCCAACCCTAAAAGATGGATTTCATACAAGTGCCATTATTGCGGATACGGCGAAGATTGATCCATCAGTTAGAATTGCCGAAAATGTTGTCATCGGCGAGGGTGTTGTGATTGAAAGTGGCGTACAAATTGGCGCCAATTCAGTCATTGGAGATTATTGCACCATTAAAAGGAATAGCCGTTTATGGGCAAATGTGACGCTTTATCATCGGGTTCATTTGGGTGAAAATACGATTATTCATAGTGGCACAATTTTAGGCTCAGATGGTTTTGGTTATGCCCAACAAGATGTAAGTTGGGTGAAAATACCCCAAGTTGGATCCGTACAGATTGGTAATGATGTTGAGATTGGTGCAAATTGCTGCATTGATCGTGGTGCTTTGGGTGCGACCCAGATTGGTAAGGGTGTAAAAATTGATAATATGGTCCATATAGCCCACAATGTTATTGTAGGGGATGATTGTGCCATGGCGGGTTGTGTGGCCATTGCTGGTAGCTCAGAGATTGGTGCTAGAACAACCTTGGCAGGTGGTGTGGGGATTTTAGGTCATTTGAAAATAGCGCAAGGTTCTCATTTCACTGCCCGTACTCTCGTCAATAAATCAAATGAAAAAGCGGGAATTTTTTCTGGTGGCACGGGAATGATGCCCAATAAAGAATGGCGAAAAAGCGTTGCTAGATTCAGACAGCTTGACGATATGGCTAAAAAAATTAAAGAGCTGGAGAAACAATTGCAACTCATGGCCAATCAGTTGCCAAATTAGAGGTTAATATATGACTGAAAATCCCGTTACTCCTTCCATATTAAGTCAAATGGACATTAAAGAAATCTTAGAGCATCTTCCTCATCGCTATCCATTTTTATTGGTAGACAGGGTTGTAGACTATCAGGTTGGTAATTATTTACAAGCTTATAAAAATATTACTATCAATGAGCCTTGTTTTACCGGACATTTTCCTAACAACCCCATTTTTCCAGGCGTGCTGATATTGGAATCACTGGCTCAAGCTACGGGGTTATTGGCATTTAAAACATTGGGGACTAAACCCTCTGACAATACCTCTTATTTTTTTGTGGGTATTGATGCAGCCCGATTTAAAAAACCGGTAGTTCCTGGTGATCAATTGGTTTTAGATGTAAAATTACTTAAATGTAAGAGAGACATTTGGAAATTCGAAGCCAGTGCATCAGTGGACAGTGTGGTAGTTTGTAGTGCAGAGTTGATGTGTGCGCAAAGAGAGGCCTAAAATCCATGATACATGAGACAGCAATTATTGAAGAAGGTGCCATTATTTCTGCCGATGTAGAAATTGGACCTTATACAGTTATTGGTGCTCATGTAGAGATTGGAGAGGGGACATGGATTGGACCTCACGTGGTGATCAATGGCCATACTCAAATAGGCACACACAATAAAATTTATCAGTTTTCTTCAATAGGTGAAGCTAATCAAGATAAAAAATATAATGGAGAGCCCACTAAAACAGTGATAGGTGATCACAATCATATTCGTGAGTTCACCACTATTCATCGTGGAACTGCTCAAGATCTGGGTGTGACCAGCATTGGAAGTCATAACCTGTTAATGGCCTATGTTCATGTGGCCCATGATTGTACGATTCACGATCATTGCATCTTGGCAAATAATGCCACCATCGCTGGTCATGTGGTATTAGAAGACTGGGTGATTTTGGGTGGGTTTACGGGTATTCATCAGTTTTGCCATATTGGTGCTCACGCTTTTAC
This sequence comes from Gammaproteobacteria bacterium CG22_combo_CG10-13_8_21_14_all_40_8, assembly GCA_002770795.1. GTDB lineage: Bacteria > Pseudomonadota > Gammaproteobacteria > Enterobacterales > 21-14-all-40-8. Next base: position 12,990 of record PCTP01000241.1, read on the forward strand.
AGCGATGTCAGCATCCATTGCTAAAGATGTACCGCCTTTTGTGATGGCAGACGGCCATCCGGCACTTCCAAGAGGCCTTAATATTGAAG
>PCTP01000241.1:13114-13677 GCA_002770795.1 Gammaproteobacteria bacterium CG22_combo_CG10-13_8_21_14_all_40_8
AGCTGATTAAACAAGCCTATAAAATTTTGTATCGAAGCGGCCACACATTGAGCCAAGCCCTTGATATTCTCTCTCAATTAGAACAAGAAACAGCTTCTACACATATACGTCATCTTATTGACTTTATTGATGCATCAGATCGCGGAATCATTCGCTGATTTGTAATGAAGTCCAATCCTAAATCAAATCAATTTCGAATTGCTATAGTTGCTGGAGAAATTTCCGGTGATAATCTTGCTTCAGATCTCATGAAATCTATTCAATCGCGACTCCCCAACATAGAGTTTGAAGGAATTGGAGGCCGAGGCATGATAGAGCAGGGACTGCACAGCCTTTATCCCATGGAGAGGCTTTCTGTCATGGGCCTAGGTGCTATTTTCAAAAGATTGCCAGAACTTCTTAGGATGAGAAAAGTTTTAATCAAACATTGGACAGAGTCAAATCCGCCGGATTTATTTATCGGTATCGATGCCCCTGAGTTTAATATTGGTCTTGAGTTAAAATTAAAACAACAGCAGATTAAAACACTCCATTATGTTAGCCCTTCAGTTTGGGCTTGGCGC
>PCTP01000241.1:13688-27480 GCA_002770795.1 Gammaproteobacteria bacterium CG22_combo_CG10-13_8_21_14_all_40_8
TTTTAAAATAAAAAAAGCTGTTGACCATATGTTGACATTGTTTCCCTTTGAAAATGAAATTTATCAAAGACATCGAATTGATGTGACTTGTGTGGGGCACTATCTGGCTACACAAATCCCTTTAGTGAGTAATATGAAACAGGCAAGAGTATCATTGGGATTACCTCTAAATAAGTTGATTCTAGCCATATTACCTGGAAGCAGGACTTCTGAAGTCAAATTATTAACCCCATTATTTTTTCAAGCGGCAAAAACACTTTTAAAAACACTTCCTGATTTAATTTTTGTGATCCCTGTTGCCAATGAACGTTGCAGGAATATTATTCAATCCAATATTGAAATGGATGATGACCTAGGGTTTCTTGATAAAATACAATTAGTTGAAGATAAGTCTCACTTGTCAATTGAAGCCTCTGATGTGGTGTTATTGGCCTCTGGAACGGTAACACTGGAGACGGCATTACTCAAAAAACCTATGGTTATGGCCTATAAGCTCTCAACCTTTAGCTATGTATTATTTAATCATCTATCACAGCTTAAGTATTATTCATTGCCCAATTTATTAGTGAATCGTGAATTAGTGCCAGAGTTTCTTCAACATGAAGCAACGGTTGCCAATCTAACCACCGCATTGTTAGAGCAGTTTGATTTAAGTACTCAGGCAAGGCAGCAGTTGCTCGAAGAGTATACCAGTATTCACCAACAACTAATTCTTGGTGGCAGTGAGAAAGGGGCAGACGTTGTTTGTCAGCTTTTAGATATTGATACAGAGCCTGCGTCTATAGAGTATATCACTTTAAAAGGTGATGATAAGTGATATTAGAAGCAGGTGTCGATGAAGTCGGAAGAGGCCCCTTAGCTGGAGATGTAGTTACGGCTGCAGTTATCCTGCATCCTGATCACCCAATTTCCGGATTAAATGACTCAAAAAAATTATCGGAAAAAAAGCGCGAATATTTATTTGATCGGATTAAAGATCATTGCATCAGCTGGGCTATAGGTCGAGCATCAGTAGCTGAAATTGATGAGTTGAACATCTTAAGAGCGACCTTACTTGCCATGCAAAGGGCGGTCGCACAACTTGATGTTCGTCCTCAAAAAATTTGGGTAGATGGTAATCATTGCCCCGATTTTGGGTTGCCAGCGGAGTCTGTTATCGGTGGTGATGGTAAGGTGGCCTGTATTAGTGCCGCTTCTATCCTTGCTAAAGTGCTTAGAGATAAAGAAATGGAGCAGATGGAAATACAATATCCGGGCTATGGTTTTGCCAAACACAAAGGTTATGGAACCAAAGTTCATATGCAAGCACTAGAACACTTAGGTGCTTGTGCTATTCATCGTCAAAGTTTTGCACCCGTTTCTAAAGTTATTCGTGCTAAAATCATTTCATGATTGAAAACCAAAATTCACCACAATTTATTCACCTAAGAGTCCATTCAGAGTTTTCAATGGTAAATGGCATCGTGCGCCTGAAACCTCTGGTTGAACGCTGTGCAGCGTTAAAAATGCCAGCGGTGGCAGTGACTGATCAAGGTAATTTTTGTGGGCTGGTCAGATTTTATCGAGCGGCTAATGCTACAGGTGTAAAGCCTATTGTCGGTGTTGATGCTTGGGTACATGATGAGTCCATGGGGGATGAACCCTTTAGAATGGTTTTTCTTTGCCAAAATCAAATTGGTTATCGACATCTGACGGAGTTGATTTCTGATTCTTATCTAAAAGGTCAGCAACGTGGTTTCCCTGTCATTGAGTCCTCATGGATTGCTCAGAAAACTGAGGGCATTATTTGTCTGTCTGGTGGTAAAGAGGGTGATATTGGACTCTGTCTTAAAAATGCCAACCCCGCTCTTGCAGCACAACGCTTAGCCTACTGGAATGGTCTTTTTCCACGACGATTCTACCTGGAATTACAAAGAACAGGTCGTGTAGGAGAAGAAGAATATATTCATGCGGTGGTGGGGATGGCTCAAGGATCTAAAACACCAGTTGTAGCCACAAATGATGTACATTTCATCCAACAACAAGATTTCGATGCTCATGAAGCACGAGTCTGTATTAATCAGGGAAGAGTCATCGATGATCCCACTCGCCCCAAAGCTTTTAGTGACGAGCAATACCTTCGTTCAGAAGCTGAAATGTGTGCATTGTTTCAAGATATCCCAGAAGCCCTTGTTAACTCTGTTGAAATAGCTAAACGTTGTAATATTGAGTTAAGTTTAGGAAAGGCTTGTCTGCCTGACTTTCCGATCCCAGCAGGCATCACCGTAGAAGAATATTTTATTAAAGTTTCTACAGAAGGATTGGAAAAAAGACTCCAGGTTTTGTTAGATGAGTCTAGTTTGGAATACCCCGAAAAACGCAAAGTTTACGATGAAAGACTGAAAACCGAGATTGACGTTATTCTACAAATGGGATTCCCAGGTTACTTTCTGATTGTGGCTGACTTTATCCAATGGTCTAAGGACAATGGTATTCCCGTTGGGCCAGGAAGGGGCTCTGGTGCAGGCTCCTTGGTCGCCTATGCTTTAAAAATCACTGATCTTGACCCTCTGGCTTATGATCTTCTCTTTGAGCGCTTTCTTAATCCAGAACGTGTATCAATGCCTGATTTTGATATCGACTTTTGTATGGATGGACGCGATCGTGTGATTGATTATGTCGCAGAAAAATATGGTCGAGATGCAGTTTCGCAAATCATCACCTTTGGTACCATGGCTGCAAAAGCTGTGATCAGAGATGTTGGAAGGGTATTGGGTAAACCCTATGGTTTTTGTGATCGCCTGTCTAAAATGATTCCTCTTGATCTAAAAATGACCCTGAATAAAGCCTATGAGCAAGAAGAGCTCATTCGTGAAGCCTATGAAAAAGATGAAGAGGTCAGAGAGGTTTGGGATCTCTCTCTGAAATTAGAGGGCATAACGCGAAACGCAGGAAAACATGCTGGTGGCGTCGTTATCGCACCCACCAAATTAACGGACTTTACCCCAATATATTGTGATGAAACTGGTTCTAATCTTGTTGCCCAGTTTGACAAAGATGATGTGGAAGCCGCTGGTTTAGTTAAGTTTGACTTTTTGGGTTTAAGAACGCTCACCATTATTGACTGGGCTTTGAAAACTATCAATGCCCAACGCAAACTCGATAATCTAGAACCTATTGATATCAGTAAAATTTCACTAGAAGATGAGCTCACTTATCACTTATTGCAACAGGGGAATACCACCTCGGTGTTCCAGTTGGAATCTGGCGGCATGAAAAAGCTTATCAAACAGTTAAAGCCTTCTACTTTCGAAGATATTGTGGCATTGGTGGCTTTGTACCGACCAGGGCCTCTTGGTGCAGGGATGGACCAAGATTTCGTGAATCGTAAACACGGAATTGAGAAAGTAGAATACCCTCATGAAAGCCTAGAGGAAATTCTAAAGCCCACTTATGGCACCATTTTATATCAAGAGCAAGTGATGCAGATTGCTCAGGTTTTAGCAGGATATTCTTTGGGCGGCGCAGATATTTTGCGTCGAGCCATGGGTAAGAAAAAAGCGGAGGTGATGGAACAACAAAAGCGCATTTTCATTGATGGCGCTTCCGCAAAAGGAATTCCTGAAGAACAATCGGGTCATATTTTTTCTGTGATTGAAAAATTTGCTGATTATGGTTTTAATAAATCACATTCAGCCGCTTACGCTTTGGTTTCTTATCAGACTGCATGGTTGAAATGCCATTATCCAGCTGCCTTTATTGCAGCGGTCATGTCCGCTGACATGGACAACACCGATAAAGTCGTGACCTATGTTGAGGATGCGAGAGAGCAAGGGTTAAAATTGACTCCACCCGATATAAACCATGGGCAGTACCAATTTACCATTCAGGGTAGCGATACCATCATTTATGGCATTGGCGCAATCAAAGGTGTGGGGCAGGGCGCGATTGAAAGTATTGTGATGGAAAGAGAAGCCAATGGCCCTTATCAGGATTTATATGATTTTTGTGTCAGAATTGATCTTAAAAAAGCGAATCGTCGAGTCTTAGAGGCGTTAATTAAGGCGGGAGCTTTGGATAATTTTAATCTTCATCGAGCCAACTTAATGGCCAATTTGGAAGATGCGATTAAATCTGCCGAACAGGTAGGTAGAGATCGACTCGCAGGGCAAAATGATTTATTTGGTGGAGCTGTTACCCCACAAGCAAGTAATAAAATGACTAAATCTGTGAGAAGTTGGCCTGAAAACACTCAGCTTCAACATGAAAAAGATGTATTAGGTTTGTTTTTGAGTGGACATCCCTTTGATAAATATCAACGAGAACTTCGCCAAATTACCGGGAATAAAATTAGAGATCTCCAAGCAAATCGCAGAGGCCAGACTTCCACCATAGCTGGGTTGATTATTGGCATGCGTATTATTACCACCAAGTCTGGTGCTAGAATAGCCATTGCAACCTTAGACGATAAAACAGGTCGTATTGATTTGGCTATTTATCAAGATATCTATGATGAATGTTCGAGCATATTGGCCAAAGACAATGTTATTATTGCTGAAGGAGAAATTAGTGTTGATCATTTCTCTGATGGTCTTAAAATGAAAGCCAAAACTCTGTATGATGTGACCCAGATCCGTGAAAAAAGATTGCGTTGTCTTCAAATAGATTTAAAGCAAAGCCACTTAGACTCAAAATTTAGTGACTTACTGATGAAGCATTTGTCCCCTTTTAAAGGGGGAACAACTCCGATCTCTATCCAATTTAAAGCATCGGGCGCTGAAGCTATGATAGACTTAGGGGCTGAATGGAAAGTCTCTCCCAGCGATGAGTTAATTTATCGTTTAGAAGATATTGTTGGTGATGGTAATGTCCATTGTGTTTATACTTAAGATGGTTGTTATCCACCTAAAGTTATCCACCTAAAGTTAGCCACAACTCTTTAGCCACAACTCTTTAACCATAACTCTTTAACCATAACTCTTTAACCATAACTTTTTAACCATAATAATATAGGATCATTCGATATGAAGTTAAACTTCCTCGAATTTGAACAACCCATTGCGGAACTTGAAGCGCAAATAGAAGAATTGAAACATGTCGGTAATGATAGTGATATCAATATCAGTGAAGAAATCGCTAAACTCAAAGAAAAAAGTGTTGAGTTAACTGCCAAGATTTTTTCTAATCTTGGCGCTTGGGAAATTGCTCAGCTTTCAAGACATCCACAACGTCCTTATACCCAAGATTATATCGACTCTATTTTTACTGATTATGACGAACAATGTGGCGATAGAGCTTATGCCAATGACTTTGCTCTAATTGGTGGTACGGCGAGATTAAATGGTGAACCTGTGATGGTGATAGGCCACCAAAAAGGACGGGCTACCAAAGAAAAGGTCAAAAGAAACTTTGGTATGCCAAGGCCAGAGGGTTATCGTAAAGCCTTACGTTTAATGGAAATGGCAGAAAAATTTAAAATGCCTGTTATCACCTTTATTGATACGCCGGGGGCTTATCCAGGGGTAGGGGCAGAGGAGCGCGGTCAAAGTGAAGCCATTGCCCATAATTTAAAAGTGATGGCAGGACTTAGAGTGCCTGTTGTCTGTAATGTTATCGGTGAGGGTGGTTCTGGTGGTGCTTTAGCCATTGGTGTGGGTGATCGTGTGAACATGTTACAGTTTAGTATCTACTCGGTTATCTCTCCAGAAGGCTGTGCCTCTATTTTATGGAAAAGTGCAGATAAAGCTAAAGATGCAGCGGAAGCGATGGGGATTACTTCGCATCGTTTGCGCAGTTTAAGATTAATTGATTCTGTGATTGAAGAACCATTGGGTGGCGCTCATCGTAATATTCCAGCGATGGCACAAACTATGAAATCTCAATTATTAGCGGATCTCAAAGAATTAAAATCATTTAATATTGATAACCTTCTGAATAATCGCTATCAACGTTTGATGAATTATTCGTCATTACGTACTTAAGTGACACCAGCACTCCATGTTTGAGCACGAGCCTCTGAACAGATCATTGAGTTTAGAAAAAAAACTACTTGGAATTGTTTCAACAGAACTTACTCAAACATTGCTGCAAAAACCGCTGTCTTTATCACAACAACAGTCAATTTGGGTGGGATTTTCAGGCGGAATGGATTCAACTGTTCTGCTGTTTCTACTGCACAGAGTCATTGAGAAAATGAATCAATCTAATCCTCATCGATTGGTTCTAAAGGCGCTGCATATTCATCATGGAATATCGGAATATGCCGATAACTGGGTCGATTTTTGTCAGTCTATGTGTCAAAATTTGCAGATAGACTGCCAAGTTCGTTACACCAGAGATTTATACCCTAATTTAGTGATTCAATCTGAAGAAGAGGCAAGAAATGCGCGATATCAAATTTTTCAACAATCCATTGCTCCTGACAATGTGCTTTGTTTAGCTCATCATCAAACGGATCAAGCAGAAACTTTATTATTTCGATTATTTAGAGGTGGTGGATTGCATGGAATTTCTGCAATTCCCAAGCGACGAGATTTTCATCAAGCGGTGATATTGAGACCATTGCTGGGTATTTCAAGGGAAAATCTTCAACTCTATGCACATCAACAGAACTTGAAATGGATAGAAGATCCTAGCAATCACTCGATTCTATATGCCAGAAATTACATACGGCATGAATTACTCCCTAAAATTGAGAAGCGTTGGCCTAAACTACAGCAAAAGTTATCTGACAGTATTGGTTTGTTTCAGCAGCAAGCCAAACTTTTAGATGAATTAGCAGAGATTGATTATCAAGCTATTTCAACCCATGAGGGCTTTGTTACTTTAGAAAAATTTCGAGGACTATCCGTGCAGAGACAACATAACTTTCTGGCTTGGTGGTTGCGTATCCATGGTTTACAAGTCCCGTCTCAAAAACGAATTCAAAGTTTTGCTGATTCCTTGAACCAATGTTCTTTAGATCGTCAATTTGAACAAAAAATTGAAAACTACAAAATGTTGCAATGGAAAAATACAGTGTTTTTGATAGCAGAAGATTTTTTTAAACAAGATGCTGCCATCTTCACAGATGTTTTTTGGCAATGGTTAGAAAGTGATTATTTAAAGGAGGAAAATCCCTTCGTTCTTGATCTCAATTCACATTGTCAGATTATAGTAAAAAGACAACTAGGAAAAGGGATTAACTCGCAATATTTAAAACAAAGTAAAATTCAGTGGGGCGTACCACAAAATAGTTTTTATTTAGCTGGGCATCAGCATTCAAAAAAAATCAAACATATTTTTCAAGAGCATCAGATACCAAGTTGGTTGAGAGCAAATTGGCCTGCACTCATCTATCAAGGGGAGTTGGTCGCTTTGATGGGGGTGGGATGTCATCAATCAAAAGAAGCTGATCAAAATGAGCTAGGACTGGCTTTTAAAATTGTGTTTAATTTAAATCAATTCAGGAAATTTGAAAGAAGTGATCAGGGATTCGAACTCTGATTGAGGCATGGGTTTTCCAAAGAGATATCCTTGGCCATAGGTATAACCAATTTCCATGAGCTTTCTAAGTTGGCTTGTTGTTTCAATACCTTCTGCGACAGTTTTGAGTTGTAAATTATCACAAAGCATTTTTATACTACGCACAATGGCTTCACTTTCTGTGCGTAGATTAATCGTGTTAACAAAGGTACGATCAAGCTTCAGAACATCAAATGGAAAATTATACAGATAACTTAAAGAAGAATATCCCGTTCCAAAATCATCTAAATAAATTTTTGTTCCAAAAGACTTTAATCCAAAAATTAAAGCTTTAGCTGTTTCAAAATTATGCATTAAAACAGTTTCTGTGATCTCTAAATTGAGTTTTGAACCTTCAATTTGATGAGTTTTTAAAAGCTCATCAATGTTAACAATGAGATCACCTTTGGAAATTTGTTTGGGAGATATGTTGATACTGATACTGATATCTTTTAATAAAGGTTTATTTTTCCACTCAGTTAAGATTTTACAGGCCATATTTAAAACATCTGCACCTATAGGCACGATAAGCCCTGTTTCTTCGGCTATTGGAATAAAGTCATCAGGAGCAATTAAACCCTGTTCAGGGTGATTCCAACGCACGAGTCCTTCTGCGCCAATAATTTTTTGAGTCGTGAGATCGATAATGGGTTGATAATATAAAGCAAGTTGTTTCGTTTCTACTGCAAATCGTAAATCTTGTTCAAGACGTAGTCGGTTGAGTACCAACTCATGCATAGATTGATCAAAGAAGCAAAATCTTGCTTTACCGAGTTCTTTAGCTCTATACATGGCAGCGTCTGCATCTCGCATAATCTGTGCTGGGCTTTGATCATGTGCGTTGGATAATCTAATACCAATACTGACTGAAGTATTAATGCTTTGTTCATCAAGTTGAATAATTTTATCCAATTCATGGAGTATTCTTTGGGCAACAGCGAGTGCAAATTCTTTATCAGGGATTTCGTCCAATAGAATACAAAATTCATCACCACCCAAGCGGGAAACTGTATCTCCAGGTCTCACGCAATTGAGTAAGCGATGGGAAATTTCTTGTAATAATCGATCGCCTATATGGTGACCAAGGCTGTCATTAATTAGTTTGAAACGATCTAGATCGAGAAATAATACGGCAAATGGGGATTGGTTACTGCGTTTAATTCTGTTGAGCGCGTGGGTCAATCTGTCGTGAAAAAGTGCTCTATTGGAGAGGCCTGTTAAAGTGTCATGGAGCGCATCATGAGCCAGTTTTTTTTCTATCAGCATTCGTTCTTTGATATTCATTCTCAATTTTTCATTGGTTCTTTGAATTTCTTGTGTTCGAGCTTCTACTCTTTGTTCTAATTCGTCATTTATTAACTTGAGTTTTTGGTGTGTTTCTAGAATATCATGTGCATCTTTTCTGCGCAAAATGGCTGTTGCTATATGTTGTCCCACATAAGTGAGCAAATGTTTTTCTTTATCACTAAATGTATGTTCTGCTTGGTAAGTTTGAACAGCCAGAACACCAAAAGTATCATTATCTGTTTTTAATGGGACACCTATCCATGATTCTGGCACTCTGCCTCGTCCAGGGAAGCCTTCTAGTGAGTGTTTCTTAGAGTAGGAATAAGGCTCTCCAGAGATTAATACTCTTTCAGTTAATCCTTGAACTTTGGTATGGCGATCGAAAGCTCTTGAAAGTCCTATTTCGCCTTTAGAGTCATGATAATACGGAAAATTAATTTGATCTTCGTTGGCGTTCAATAAAGCGATAAATAAATTTTCGGCATACATGAGTTCTTGGATGGTCAAATGAATATGATGCAAAAATTCTGAGAGTTTATTTGTGGTGTTGGTAAGTTCGGTAATTTTATAAAGTGCCTTTTGCAGTTTTTCGGTTCGGGTTCTTTCCGTTATTTCTGCTTGTAATTCAATATTAGCTTTTTCCAATTGAGCTGTTCTGGCTAAAATGTTTTTTTCGAGATTGGCATTCATTTCTTGTAATGCTTTCTCAAATTGTTTTCTCTCTAAGACTAGTGCAATTTGTTGGCTTACAAATTGTAAAATTTCTTCATCTTTACGTTGGTAGTAAATATTATCATCATAACTTTGGATAACTAATGCACCCACAATTTGTTTTTTAGATATTAATGGCACGCCTAACCAGTCAACAGATCTTGAACCTAATTGTTCAAAATATCCTTGTTGTTGCATTTCTAATAAACGCGCGGCATCAGCATGTAACATTTTTCCATAGTTAAGAATATAGCCAGTACCTGTTTTCCAGAGTGTATCGACAGGCAGAGAGGATAGAGTTTCGAGATTAATCTTGTCAACAGAGTCTACAAAATAAACAAATTCCACCAACTGTTCATTTTTTTTGTAGAGTGCAATAAAAAAGTTTTCTGCATACATTAATTCCCCTACAATTTTATGGATCGCCGAATAAAACTCTTCTAGAGAGTCTGTTTCAGTGGCTACCTGGGTGATCTGAAAAAGTGCCGATTGAATTAATTGCGCTTCGGATAACTTCAGCGTTAACGCTTTCTCAGATTCAAATGGGATGGTTAGGTTCATGTTTTTAGTCTATTTTTTAACGGTCTGATTCATGATATTACAAAACGTAGTTTTTCAGCATTTAGCTAACTTCAATAAATGCCTTAATAGTATCGGCTTGTTTCAATCCATCTTCATAACCTTTTTGAATTAAAACTTGGGTAAATGAAGATTCGAAAAGGAGATAGCTTAATATATTGCCACCATGATTGGCACAGATTCCCATGCGATTTAGAAAAAACTTCAATAATTTGGGTAAACTACAAAAATGTTCGCCAGCGATTTCATCAATATCAAACTCTGGTGCGATAAGCAAGGAGTTGATTGGTTTCAGGTAGCTTTTGTTGCGTTTAAGTCTCCCACTGGGTATGGTTTCGAGGGTTTCATTGATTCGATTTAAACGTTCTAAATCACTGGCGAGAGAATCAGTGAAGATACTATCCATCAGATTACCAGCAATTTCTGCCATTGTCGGATAGTTAATATTGGCATGATGCAGCTGTTTATGTTTAATGGGATCTGTGGATATGATTAACAATTTCTCTGCGCCAAGATGTAGTGCTGGACTGAGAGGGGATAAACATCCAACGCTACCATCGCCATAATAATCCCGATTGATTTTTACCGCTGGAAAAACCATTGGAATAGCTGAAGATGCCATCAAATGATTAATGTGCAGATTATGGCGCTCACCTCGTCGTTTATGTCGAGTCCAGTTTTGAACATTTTCTTCAGACTGGTAAAAGCTAACAGACATTCGTTGTTGGTAAGAATAAGCAGTAATGCTTAAACCATCGAGTGTGCCGTTATGAATATTTTGTTGGATGTTATCGAACTGAACTGTGTTTGTCAGCAATTTTTTTAAAGGAGAATTCATCAACAAGGATAGGGGCCTGGGTGATTGATGAGGAGAGCGTAAAAATTCAGATGCCCAGCGTAATGTATTTGCCATCAGTCCAGCCCAACCCACAAGGTAGATATGATGAGCATGAAAATGTGACCAAACATTTTCCAATTGTCTCATACCCACACGGTATCGATTGGCATAACAGGCTAAAACAGTGGCATTGATGGCGCCAGCAGAAGATCCTGAGATTACCTGAAAAGGAAAAGGGTGGTCTTGAGGCGTCAATTCAATAATGGCTTTGAGAACACCCACCTGATAGGCTGCTTTGGCTCCTCCTCCCGTGAGAACGAGACCTATCTTACTTCGGTTAGTTTCTTTGTCAAACCAAGCCATTCAATCCGCTCCAAAAACTCATTCGTGCTATTGAGAGTTTTTCAATTTTAGCTATTTTCTTAAATACCAACGATTTCTCAGGGCATTTAATACTTTATTGGGGTATGTATTATTGCCCAATGATCCGTTATAACTTGCCAATGCTGCATTGACTTCTAGGTGATGTCTTTTTAAGTATAGACTTAAAATGGTGCAGCCATAATGTAAATTAGTATCTATATCAAACAAGTTATCTTTGGGATGTCCTATTTCATTGACCCAGAAAGGCATGACTTGCATGAGTCCTCTCGCGCCAGATTTTGAAATGGCATAATGATCAAAACCACTTTCAATATCAATAACGGCTAAAACCAGCTGGGGATCAAGACCTGCTATTTTGGCTTCACGGTGAATGACCTTTAATAATGTCATCCTCTCTACTAAAGGGATATAACTAGCTCGACGCGCTAAGCGATTGGACATATCAAAAAGCCATACCTTCGCATCAAATTTATCCACAAAGCCAGAGTTAGATTCAATGGCTTTCTTTAGTAGACGAGTAAATTCTGGATCTGGAGTTTTATTAGCGGAAAGGGCAAATAGCGGTTGCTGAATGCCCAAATACAAGATAAAAATGAATAAATAGAGCCTCAAAGTGAACTCGCGTTATTTGTGCTGAATTTTATTTTGGATAAATGCAACGACCTCTTGTAATGAGACTTGGCTGGATTCTGGATCCACTCTTCCTTTGTATTCTAACGTGTTATTATCAAGTCCTCTTTCACTCACAACGATGCGATGGGGGATACCTAAAAGCTCCATATCGTTAAACATAACACCTGCACGTTCTTTTCTATCATCTAAAATAACTTCAATACCAAGTGCTTTCATCTCCTGATAAAGTTTCTCACAGGTTTCTTCAACACGAGGGGATTTATGCAAGTTTATGGGCACAATGGCTAACTGAAATGGAGCCATACCTTCAGGCCAAATAATGCCATTGGCATCGTTGTTTTGTTCAATAGCCGCAGCGATGATTCTTGAAACCCCTATGCCATAACAGCCCATGGTGACAGTTTGAGATTTGCCATTTTCATCTAAAACGACGGCTTTCATGGATTTACTATAAGTGGTTCCTAATTGAAAAATGTGACCGACTTCTATACCACGTTTTATTTCTAACAAACCTTGTCCATCTGGACTTGGATCGCCTGCCACAACTTGGCGTAAATCAACGACATTTCCTAGAGGGCAATCTCTTTCCCAATTCACGCCAGTCAGATGGTAGCCATCAGTATTGGCACCACAGACAAAATCAGACATAACGGCTGCAGAACGATCGACATAAACAGGGATATTTAAATTCACTGGTCCAATTGATCCCGGGCCACAGTTGATTGCTTGGCGAATATCCTCCTCAGAAGCCATTGTCATGGGGGAGAATACATGGGGCAGATGAGAGACTTTAATTTCATTCAGTTCATGGTGGCCTGGTAATACTAATGCTACTAATCCGTTGATTTGATTATTGTCATCAGCAGCATATACCACCAGCGTTTTGGCAATTTGTTGTTGCTCGACTTTAAGTAAATTGGCCACATCTTCAATACTGTGTGCATTAGGGGTAGAGATTTTTTGTAGGGATTGACTGGGTTGAGCTCTCTCGTGGCTTGGTGCTAAAGCCTCTGCTTTCTCAATGTTAGCTGCATAATCGCTAGAATCACTGAATGCAATGGCGTCTTCTCCAGACTCTGCCAATACATGAAACTCATGAGAACAACTTCCACCAATGGAGCCAGTATCTGCGATGACGGGACGATAGTGCAATCCTAAGCGTTCAAAAATATTACAATAGGCTTTGAACATGATGTGGTAAGTTTGTTGTAGGGAAGCTTCGGTGATATGAAATGAATAGGCATCCTTCATTAAAAATTCTCTGGCTCTCATCACACCAAATCTGGGGCGAGTTTCGTCTCTGAATTTACTTTGTATTTGAAAAAGGGTGATAGGTAGTTGTTTATAACTGCGCAACTCACCGCGAATCAAATCCGTAATAATTTCTTCATGCGTAGGACCTAGACAAAATGAGCGCTGGTGTCGGTCTTGAATTCTTAACAATTCATCACCAAATTTGCCCCATCGTCCTGACTCTTCCCATAACTCAGCCGGTTGCACAAAGGGCATTAAGCATTCAATCGCGCCAGCTTTTTCCATTTCATCTCTAACAATCGCTTCTACTTTTTTGAGGACTTTAAGTCCTGAAGGTAACCAGTTATATAAACCAGATGCTAATTTACGGATTAAACCTGCGCGCAACATGAGTTTATGACTAATAATTTCAGCGTCACTAGGGTCGTCTCTGAGCGTTGCAAGCAAATATTGACTGGTTCGCATGTAATATATCCTGTTTAAAAAAACTGTTGTAAAAGAGAGCTAATCAATTCGTTTCTGCTACCCCAGAAGTTGTTCTTTTGGGTTTAAATCCTACTGAGATATGCATTTTTGAGCTATCAGGGATATAAAAACTAATTGATTCATTATGATGGCATAAAA
>PCTP01000070.1 GCA_002770795.1 Gammaproteobacteria bacterium CG22_combo_CG10-13_8_21_14_all_40_8
TTGGCATCAGGTTTTATCAGAAAGTTTACGCATGGGAGATGAGCTTAAAGCGCTTGTGGAAACGGGGAAAGGAATTGATAGGATTGAACCTCTGTCAGCGATTTATTAAGCTCATAGAGGTAGCATGGGTATCGCTTTATTCATTAAAGCGCAGTTCCGTATGAGTGGCATTAAACTTGGTCACGGCTTCGGCAATTTTACTGGGACTGCAGGGTTTAACGATAAAACCCTTGGCGCCCAAAACGATGGCTTTTTTCACACTATCTGCTGTGCCTGTGCCACTGACTATGACCACATAAGCATCTTTGTTAATCGCCTTAATTTCTTTTAACGTCTCTATCCCATTTTGCTTGGGCATTTCCAAATCCAAAAAGGTCAAATGAATGGTATTGCGTTTATAAGCACTAACGGCCTGCTTGCCATCATTGGCAACCAGTACGTTATCAAACCCCAGTTCAATTAAGGAGTCTTTTAATAGCTCACATAATAAATTGGAATCGTCAACCACTAGAGCTGTGCGTTCAAGTTTGGATGTTGGGTTCATCTTAAGTCCTCGATGGATATAGTATTAATTCTAGTTTTGAATAGCATTTAGGTCAATGCATATTCAGACTTTACTTTATTGTGGGAAGTTTATGTGTTGAACTATGGTTTTCAGTTGGGATAATTTCCTTTCTACTATAGCATATTGTTGCTCTTTGTAAGCCTGTTCAATTTGTTTTGAAATTTCAGTGACTTCTGGATATCCAAAAGAGCCACCGGCGCCTTTTAAGGCGTGAATCAGAGAAGCAAATTGACTGGAATCTTGTTGTTGATAAGCCTGTTGAATCTCATGGAATCTCTGTTCTAACCCCAAGGCAAAATTTGTTTTCATGGTTTGATATTTACTAGAACATTCCCAATTCATGCTTTGTTTTTTGGTATTGTTTTGATCATTCTCGGATAAATATTGTTTTAAGGTATTGTAAAAGGCTTGCCGAGAAATAGGCTTGGCTAAAAAACCATCAAAACCAAGAGCAAGATAATTGTCCACCTCTTCTTTTAATACGTTTGCTGTCAGTGCGATAATTGGGCCAGCATAGCCACAGGCTCTTAATAGTTGGGTGGCCTCTTTGCCATCCATAATAGGCATTTGAATATCCATCAGTACTAAATCCGGACTGAGCTCTAGGACCTTTTCCAGCGCTTCTTCACCATTGCTGGTAGCTATATTCTCGACACCAACACTATCTAACAGAAGCGAAATAAGCTGTTGGTTATCTAACCAATCTTCAGAAAACACGACTTTCCCTTGAAGTTGCGGGATATTAACTTGTTCATCCTTTAAATGATATTTAAACAGATCAGATTGAGTTTGCAGCAGATCTTCATAAGCCACCTTCCCTGTAGGGATAGAGAAACTAAAAGTACTGCCTTTGGTTTCTTGACTGGTGACACTAATTGTCCCCCCTAAGGCTTCCGATAAATGTTTGCAGATCACCAGACCTAAACCTGAACCTCCAAACCGACGAGAAGTGGAATTATCTGCTTGCTGGAAGGGTTCAAAGATAAGATCTAGTTTATCTGAGGGGATACCTATACCCTGATCCCTTATATTAAAATACAGCATCTGACTTTGTTGGGTAAAGTTTGCCTCTATTTGAATACTACCTTTTTCGGTAAATTTAATGGCATTAGAACAAAGGTTGAGTAAAATTTGTTTCAGTCGAGTAGGATCAGAATAAATCTCAGCGGGAAAAGGCAGGTTGTAATGAACCGCCAGAAACAGCCCTTTCTCTTTAGACAGTACAGAGACGGCACTTTTCACCTCTTCAATAATTTCAACCGGGTTGAAGCAGAACTTTTCAATTTCCAGGCGTCCAGCCTCGATTTTGGAGAGATCTAACACATCATTGATAATTTGAAAAAGGTGTTTGCCATTTCTGACAATAATTTGAGATTGCTTGACAGCATCCTCCAAGTTTTTTTTTGAAACTTGCTGTTGGGTGAGTTTATCTTTAATCTGTTCTGCATAACCAATGATTGATGTGAGTGGTGTTCTCAGCTCATGGCTCATATTGGATAAAAACTCGGACTTTGCACGATTAGCGGATTCGGCTAGATCTTTGGCTTTTATCAACTGAGCGGTTCTTTTTTCAACCACATCCTCCAACATATTCTTGTGCTGATTGATCTGCTGGGTGAGTGCGTCAGCATCTAATGCATAAGCGCAGTGGGCTAAAATAATGGTAAGTAATTTGAGTTGTAACTGATTGAGCTTTTGATTGGATTCATGAGTAATGCCGATAAACATACCGATAATTTTAGAACGAGTTGCTAAAACATGGAGAACTTCTAAATGCAATTGTTCCGATTCATAATGAGTAATCACGGGACGGTTTTGATCAAGCGCTAAACTAAAATTGCCAGAATTAATCAATCTATCCACATGACTTTGTAATTCCTCAAAAACTTCAGCATTGGGCCAACAACTGCAAAGGCTGAAATCGAGACGATCTTCATCAGGCATTAAAAAACCCAAGGTTTCGAAGGGAATGATTTGGCGTATTTGTAGTGAGAAAGCCGAGAATATAGCACTGGTAGAGTGCTGATTTGAGGATTGGGAGAGATAATCCTCTGGCGTCATTAAGGTATCCAGCTTATCTAACAGATATTGCAGATCAATAATTTGTGTGGTTTGAGTTGGCGCGTCCATCGAGTCTATTCTTCCTCACCAAGAATAAATCTCACGCCGTGTTGATATTGTTGATCAAGAATACTAATAATTTTCTCCAGCGCATTGATCTCAAGTCCTAGAGAATCCCAAGCTGCTGGTTTAAGATTGGGGACCATTTTTTCACCACTATTGCCAAGCTCTAAGGCATTAGCAATGATATCCGCTGTGTGAATAATGGCGGCATCTATGGGAAACTGTTTCGCCATGGTCGGTGCATGATGCCAACTAATGGACTCAATAAGACGAGGCGATAGCTTCCAACTCGCCATGAGCAATCCTCCTAATTTGGCGTGATTGAATCCTAACACTTCGTTTTCAACCCGATACAAAAGTTGTTGTTTTTGTTGTGCAAGTTGAATCATATTCAACATCACATTGGGTTTTTGCATAAATAATATGAGTCGCCCTACGTCATGTAGTAGGCCCGCAACGAAATAACGCTCTATATTACTTTCAAAGCGTAAGTGGGCGATGGCTCTTGCGACAACCCCGCAAGCGATGCTATGACGCCAAAATAACTCCATATTCACCAGCTCTTCCGGAATATCTTTGAATAATTTTAAAACAGAACAGGCTAAGACCAATTCTCTGAGTTGTTGAGTCCCCATGGCAGTAATCGCATGATTTACAGACTCTATTTTGGCGCTAAATCCATAGTAAGCACTGTTGGCAAGTCGCAACAGCCGTCCAGTTAAGGCGGGATCTTCCTCAATGACTTTGGCGAGATGCATACTGGATGATGCTGGATTATTAAGGGTTTCTTCCACCTTCATGAAAATCTGAGGTAAAGAGGCTACCGTGCTAACGCGCTTAATAATATTTTCTGGGGAGGTGGATGGGCTATTTGGCACATTAACCTCCTTTGACTAAGAGAAGAGCTCGACGCTTAACTTTTTCTTGCCATAAAAAAGTCATGACCGCATTAGCGCGATCAACATGTTTGAATCTAAGGCCTTCGAGATCGCTGGCTTGTTGGAGTATGGCATCAGGGATTTGGAGCAGGGGCTCAGCGGGTCCATCTTCACCGCCCTCGATCATTAAACTGGTGACGCCCCAAGTTTTCATGACTCGGATATGTTTTTCTGTTAATACAGTACCCTGTGCTAAAAGAAGTTGTCCTTTGGCACCTTTAACCTGTTCAGCCACAACCATTTCAAGCTCAGCATCATCAATTTTAATTTTTTGCAAAAGTGAAGACCCAAATTAATCTATATAAAGAAAGGATAGTCGTTTTTTGAGCATTTTGCCGGAATTAGGCTAAATTTTTTCAAAATGCATTGGCCGTTAAAAAGATATTTTCCATTTTCTCAACAGAAAAGCCATGACCCAAGCAGGGCCAATCAATAGGAATTGAAGATCATTGAAAAAAGAAGGTTTCTTTCCCTCTATATGATGACCGATAAATTGGCCAATCCAAGCAAGAACGAAAAGTATTGTGGCAAAGAGCCAGAGTGGCAACAAGGCTAATTGAATCCACCATTGAATTAAAACCCCAATGATGAGACAGTAGATCAGCATCCCCACAGCCATGGTCAAGGATAAACGAGCATAGAGAATAAGTGCCAGTAACATTGCCGATGAGCCAAAATTAAGAAAGGGCACAGACTCAAAAAAGGCTGGGGTAGGTATGGACCACAATAAAGCCATGACCGTGAAAAAAATCACGGGGACACAAACCCAGTGAATCGCCTTATTGATGGGATTTTGATGGCTAGCCGCATATTCATCGAGCCATTGATGAATGTTTTTAGAGCTTGTTTGAGTGGCTTGGGTAGAATGTAACATTTTTAATCCATAAAACAGCATAGGAATAACTATCGTTATGACACAGTGGTATCCAATAATCAAACAGTTCCATATCACATTGGTCAGTCTGAGTATAATTTTGTTCTTTTTTAGAGCCCTGTTAACGTTAAAGCACTGGCCATGGCAACAGCGTTTTCCCTGGTTAAAAGTTACGCCTCATATCCTAGATAGTTTTTTGCTCGCTTCGGGAGTCACTTTAGCAGTGATGTCGCATCAATACCCGCTGGTTGTGGGCTGGATAACGTTAAAACTATTGCTGTTGTTTATCTATATTGGATTAGGGGTTTATGTTTTAAAAATTGCCAAAAACACCATGCAAAGGCTCATTGGCATAGGTTTGGTAGCGCTGGTACTGGCATGGATGATACAAATTGCCCTCACCAAAACGCTGTGGATTTTTTAATAAATAACCAAACTATTTATGGATACTATACGACTAACGAGCATGGATTAATGGGATGGTAGCAAACTGATGCAGCAAGCCCTCAGTTATACTTATTAACTAACCTCAACTCTTGATAAGAAAATTTCCACCACAGAGGACACAGAGATGACAGTCATTAAATTTGAACATTGATCATTAGCTCAAGAAATAAACATAATAGCGCCTTTATCAAGCCAAATGTTTCTTTCTCTGTGCTCTCTGTGTCCTCTGTGGTAAGTATTTTTATTTTTTATTTCTTATCCAGAATTGAGGTTAACCACAAATTTCAGCCTAACTCGGTTTTTATTTTTGGGGTTAGGCTGGATTATCTATATCAACAAAGATCACTTCAATATCAAAATGGGCCGCAAGATGTTCTCCCAAAGCTTTGACGCCATAACGCTCGGTGGCATGATGTCCTGCTGCAAAAAAGTGAATGCCCATTTCTCGTGAAACATGAATGGTTTGTTCAGAGACTTCGCCGGTAATAAAAGCGTCTATGCCCTGAGAGGCCGCTAGTTCAATAAAATGCTGGCCGCCACCAGTACACCAAGCCACTGTTGATATTTTTTCTTTATACCCTGAATGATAGAGCGGTGTTCTACCCAAGCATTGAAAGATCCTTTGGCTTAACGCTTCCCCACTGATGGGCTCTTTAAAGCGACCTTTTAGAGCGACAGATTGTTGATTCCATGGTTCAAGAGGTCGTTGGATCTGAATGTCTAATAATTTAGCCAGTTGTGCATTGTTGCCAAGCTCAGGATGAATATCGAGTGGAAGATGATAAGCCAATAAATTGATATCCTGTGCCAACAGTTTTTTTAGACGCTGTTTTTTCATGCCCACAATGGCTGGCTCTTCTGATCTCCAAAAATAACCATGATGTACCAAAATCGCATCTGCTTGTTCTGCAATCGCCGCATCAATTAATGCCTCAGAAGCGGTGACGCCGGTGATGATTTTGCTGACATGAGATTTCCCTTCAACCTGCAAGCCATTGGGTGCATAGTCTTTAATAGACCAAGGTTTCAGTAAATCATTCAAATAGGCAATTATTTTTTGGGTTTTAATATTCAAAATGTTCTCCATCTGGGTGAAAGCCTGTTTT
>PCTP01000202.1:0-2018 GCA_002770795.1 Gammaproteobacteria bacterium CG22_combo_CG10-13_8_21_14_all_40_8
CACCATGCCTGAATTGACTGCCACATCATTCACCGCTCTCAAGGCGACATGCGAATGCTCGTCAATGATACCTGGTGCTAAATGTTGACCCGTGCCATCAATCACAATGGCATTGCCTACTTTGAGATTTTGACCAATTTCGCTAATTTTACCATTTTTTACTCTGACATCTGTATTGGTCAGATTGCCTTCTTTTTCTAAAGTCCAGACTGTCGCATGTTGAATAAGGTATTCTTGTTGTTGTGGCATCTCATCGAAACCATATGCTTCAAAAGGAAAGGTGGCCTTGCCAAGCTCTAAAATGGGTTCTTCGCTCTTTTCTTCAGGCTCTACTTTAGTGGAAGAAACTTGTGGTACAGCTTGCCAATCAATCCAATCACCATTATCTAATTGGCCTTTTCCTTTAAGCACGCCCTTATTTTTCCAACCAGTCAGACGAATACTGCTTTTGTCATCATCCAGATTAAAATTCAATGTCACCTGATCATCGAGTATTTTCAAAGTGACAGGAATATCTTTTGATTTCTTTTTGTCAGTAGATTTATCAGTATCGGAATGAGCAACTTCTGAACTCTTGGTTTGACTAGCCGTCTCACTGGCATCCTTCTCAGATTTATCGTTAGAGTCTGAATGCTTAGCCACTAACTTGGCTTTGACTTTTTTACCTGTTCCAGTAATTTCAAGGTGATAAGATTTCACTAAACCTGCTTGTTGCCAGCTCAGCTGATAACGACCCGATAAATCCACTTCAAAAGGATTCACTTCATAGACTTTGCCTTGAATCCAATTCTGGTAGATAGTGTTTTCTTTGTCGAATAAGCGATGTGAAGTCACAATAAAATTAGCCCAAGCTCCAGCGTGGAGTTGTCCCAATTGCTTATCAACGCCCAACAATTTAGCGGGTGTCAGTGTCAGTGCTTTCAATGCATCTGTTTCAGACAAACCATATTGATGTGCCTTTTGCAAATTTTTCCAAAAGTTTTTCTTTGCACCAAAGCTCGTTAAAGCAAAGTCTATATGATGAGCGGCAACCACAGCCGGATTACTTGGCGCTAATTCCCAGCTTTTCATATCTTTCAAACTAATATTTTTTGCTTCCAAAGGATCGCTCACATCCATAGCTTCTGGGAAAGTTAAAGGTAGAATAAGGCTTGCACCGGTTTTTTTGATTTCATCAATGCGTTGATACTCATCACCAACAGTCTTATAGATATAATGCACATTAAATTCATCCGCGATTCGCTGCGCTTGCAAGAGACTTTGCCATCCACTCACTTCAAAAATTTGTGGTAGGATCTGGGTTTGATTCCAAGCTATCAGAGACTGATCGGTAAAAGGCTTGGCTTCAAATTGAGCATACCATTTTGCATCTAAAAAGGTTTGTCTCAGTAACGCACTCGCCCCCATGGGAGAGAATGGGTAAGATTGCGGTGAACTCCCTTTTATAAAGGAATACAAAGCAGCACTCTGAGGCTTTAACATGGCTTCGCTACCAGTTTGCTCTCCTAAAGTCACTAGCGCCGAAGTTCCTCTTGCAATACCGTCTCTTTGAAAACTCATGACAGCAGAAAATCCTAATTTTCTGAGAGATTCAGCCTCTTTCTTATCCACTTTAAATTCAGTTGCAGCTTTGTAATATGAACGAATCCCATCATTTGCACCATAGGCCCCTTCTTTTTTGGGTGTGACCACTTCAGGCGAGTCAAAATCAAAACCTTTGATTTTTTTAGGTTTTGGTAAACCGTACTGAGTATAAATATCCAAAAATCCTGGATAAATAAAACGACCACTGAAATCCTTGACCACATAACCCGCAGGAATCTCAAGCTTATCGCCAACGGCGACCACTTTGCCCTCTTTGATTAATAAAGTGGCATCTTTGACTGTTAACTCTGGGTCAACAACAATTGTGGCATGAGTTAATGCATAAGCATCCGTACGATCATCTCGAATATCATTCGGGGTGACAGTTGTGGGTTGAGCATAAACAGCCGGCAAAATAGCCCATAAAAGAAACC
>PCTP01000202.1:2038-3163 GCA_002770795.1 Gammaproteobacteria bacterium CG22_combo_CG10-13_8_21_14_all_40_8
ATCTCCAATCAGAGTGAGTTCGAACAGGATATCAGAATATCCCCATAATAAATTTTGAAACGAAACAGGAAGACTCTATGAGTTGAGTGTAAATGTCAATATTAAGTTGTGTAGAAACCTGGGAATACGGGATTTCAATTCTGTTTCAGCGGGTTTAATGTCATATGCCATTGCGTTTTCCCTGGCAGAAATAGCGTTGGTTTACCTTGCATCCAATCAATATGACCTAAACCATAATAAGGCGATAAGGGGTTTCCTGACTGGCTTGTGGGCATTTGCAAAATGGCATTCTCTTCATGTCCAGGACTCACCACCATTCTTTCTGATTGTCCAAACTCATGCCCAGTCACATGAGGCATGTCTCTATCACCCGATTGAGGAGCCGTTGGCATATCAGTTAGCCTCCCTAACAAAGGAACAAAGCGACTCAGAGGATGAACGATATGGGTGCTATTTTTTTCACCCCATGTCAGCAGCTTAGACGACCCATCTTTTTTGGATTGTTGTTGGTACGCCTTTTTAGCCATCTCCACAAAAAATTGTGACCAGCTCAGATAATTTATTGGTAATAGTTGTGTTTTTTGTTGCGAGATCATTGTCCAAAGCGGCTGTTCCCATTGGTGTGTTGCCGCAAAATAATCACAATTTTGATAGGCTGTCTGACAAAGCTGGTTAAAGGGTTCCATTAAAGCTTTAGCAACTTGTAAACGATAGCTTTTTACCAAGCCGTAAGCTAGAGAACTTTTAGATGCAGTGCCATCCCAAGTGTTTACAGCATCCAATATTGTCTTGTTTTCAGCACTTGGACTCGCTTGTAACACTTTTAATAATTGTTGCTGCCATCTGGATAAAAATAGGGCTTTATCATCGAGTTGAATACTTAATAGCTGCGGCTCATCAACAGGCTTTTGTAGTTGCATTAAATCTTGCTGAATTTGATGCGCCCTTGCACCCAAAGCATAACCACCATCGCCAACCTTTTGTAAATCTACCCCACTCACCACTCGAGCATTCGCTGTCCACAATCTTTCGTTGCCAGGATTGAAGATCTTGGGATACTCATCAGAACTTAACCACCCATCCCAACCCAAATTACCCTGTGACCAATCTTGCGGGATTGAGTAG
>PCTP01000202.1:3172-5244 GCA_002770795.1 Gammaproteobacteria bacterium CG22_combo_CG10-13_8_21_14_all_40_8
GCGAGTCGGCCAACATAGCATTCTGTGCAGGTATGCCTATCGTAGAAGCTAGACCTTGTGCCTCAGCAACAGTTGTCACCTGTTCCATCGCCATCAGCCCTAAGTTCATCCCTTGAAGGAAATGTGCCACCCAACGCATAGCAACAGGTTGTTGCGTTTCTTGTACTGACTTTTCTTGAGGCTGTTTTGCAGAAGAAGGTAAGACAGGCCCCCATTGCGTTTCCTTAACGATGAGTTCCTGCTGTTCGGCATCTTTAATGTTGATTTTTTCAATATAGGTATCAAAATCCTGATAATGATCAGCCGCAAGATATTGTTGATCATTATCAGGATTAATTTTTAGCTTGATGAGATCCGACCAATCTCCATAAGAATTGGTAAAGCCCCAAGCCACATGCCCATTCGATCCCACTACGATTAAAGGTGTACCAGGCAGAGATAATCCGGTGACATCTAAATTTTGGCTTTCTGATTGGGCATTTGCTATTTGCAAACGTAATCTGAACCAAGTATTAGGCACCGATAATCCAAGATGCATATCATTGGATAGAATGGCTGAGCCTGTGTTGGTTAAATTCCCAGATACAGCCCAATTGTTGCTTCCGTACAGTGCAGCATCCGTTAAAGCTTGATAATTTTGCATGAAAGAAAGTTCAGCTTTGTTGAAAGCTGGTGGAAGTTGTGTCGGTGATGCGGGTTGTTCAATAGGTGATGTATCAGGTTGGATAGGTGCATCCCATTGCGTTTTTTGTGGTAACAAAAATTGCGCCCATACCGCAGGGAAACTTTGTTGAATATAGGATCTTTGCAATTCATAGTTATCCGTTGGACTTTGCAGCGTTAAATACATCGAATAAACAACTAATAATGAGTCTTCAGGCTTCCATTTATCTGGAGAACTTTGTAATAAAAAGTATTCAAAAGGTTTGTTAGAAAGATGTTTTAATCCAGCGGTCACACCATTGGCATAAGCTTGCAACAGCTGTTGCTGATTATCGGGCAAATGGTGAAAAATTTGCTCAGAACGAGCACGAAATCGATGAATACGCGTATTTTTGTCTAAATTGAAAGCAACTTGACCAAATAATTCTGCCAATTCTCCAGCCGAACGCCTTCTGGATAAATCCATTTGAAAAAACCGTTCTTGCCCATGAAGAAAACCCGTTGCAAACGCCAAATCCAGACGATTTTGACCTTGAATAGTGGCTAATCCCTGCTTGTCACGCATAATATTCACAGGGCGCTCTAACCCCGTCAAAGTTTGAACACCATCAAGCTGTGGCAAGCTTCCTTTAAGCAAGAGAAAACCATAGAGCAATGCAAAGCTTATTAAACTCACGACCAATAGCAAAATAGCCCCAACAAGTTGAGAGACCGATATATTGCGATTTTTGCCAATTGCGCTTGCCATGTAATTTTAGTTTTGGAAATTTCCAAAGATCACATACTAGCATATTTTAGGCACAAAAAAAGGCAGCTAAATAGCCACCTTTTTTTAACGAAGAAAATCGATTTAGTTCAATTTTTCTTTAATACGTGCAGCTTTACCACTCAAATCACGCAAGTAATAAAGTTTAGCTCGTCTCACATCACCACGACGCTTAACAGTGATGCTTTCAATTTGTGGGCTGTAAGTTTGGAAGACACGCTCAACACCAACACCATTAGAAATTTTACGCACGGTGAATGCTGAATGTAATCCACGATTTCTTTTCGCGATAACGATACCTTCGAAAGCCTGCAATCTTTCACGATCACCTTCTTTTACTTTAACTTGTACAACCAGAGTATCTCCTGGTGCGAAACTTGGAATTTCCTTACCCGCCATTTGCTCTGCGTTAAGTTGTTCGATGATGTTGCTCATTGTTGACTCCTAAACAGGTTCACCGGATAAAAAATTTCCGATAATCGATTGACTAAAATTACTTGTTAGTCTGAATACTTTCATATTCAGCAATAAATTCCTGCAACAGTTGTTGCTCTTTCTTGGTTAAAGCCTTCTTTGCAAGCAAATCAGGACGTCTTACCCATGTGCGACCCAGAGATTGCTTAAGTCGCCAATTTTTAATCTG
>PCTP01000202.1:5255-9207 GCA_002770795.1 Gammaproteobacteria bacterium CG22_combo_CG10-13_8_21_14_all_40_8
CACTGAGTAGCACATCAGGAACTGCCATGTCATTAAAGACTTCAGGACGCGTATAATGCGGGTGATCTAACAACCCTTCGGTAAATGAATCCTCAATAGCTGATTGGTCGTGTCCTAAAGCCTCTGGTAACAAACGAATAACGGCATCCATTAACACCATGGCTGGTAACTCACCACCACTTAATACATAATCGCCAATGGAACATTCCATATCCACTTGCGATGCTATCAGGCGTTCATCAACCCCTTCATATCGTCCTGCCAGTAAAATCAATCCAGGTTGTTGCGAAAACTCAACAACTTGCTTTTGATCAAGCGGCTTACCCTGAGGAGATAAATAAATCACCTTAGAAGTGCCACATTGTTTTACGGCTTCTTTTCTCGCGGTATCAATAGCTTCTAGGAGTGGCTGCATCTTCATGAGCATGCCAGGTCCACCACCATAGGGCCTATCATCAACCGTTCGATGTTTGTCATGGGTAAAATCGCGCAAGTACCACAATTTTATATCAACAAGCCCTTTATCTACAGCTCGTCCCGTTACGCCATAATCCATCAATGCTTGAAACATCTCTGGAAAAAGGCTGATAACACCCATCCAATACTTGGCTTTGTTCTCTATTTTAGAAATCACTCGGCCAATCTACAACTATTTGCTTTTGGTCTAAATCCACTTCTAAAATAACATGTTCATACACGTAAGGGATTAGCCTTTCGGTTAATTTCTTGCCTTTAGAGTTTTTCAGTGGCACTGAATGCTCATCCAGATCAAGTACTAACACATCATTCGCGCCAGTTTCCATAAACTTGGAAACAACGCCTAAATCTTGTTTTTGAAGATTCATCACTCGGCAATCCAACAGATCTTTCCAGTAGTAATCGCCATCATCCAAGTCTTCAAATTGTTCCAAGGCGACAGAAATCTCAACATGGCGCAATGCCAAAGCTTGATCTCTATCATGACACCCCGCTAATTGTGCGACTAAACCTTTGCTCATTATGCGCCAGTTAACCACATCAACCGCTTTAGCACCTTGGTTTGTGCTTAATGTCCAAGGAGAATATTTAAAAATATCTTCTGGACTATCGGTAAAGGAAGTAATTTTTACCCAGCCTTTGACGCCAAAGGCTGTACCTATTTTACCAATAACCTGCATTTCCCCTGTTGTACTCATCTATACCCGTTCCACCTCAAAATGCTTGTTTCAGAGTTTAGTCAGACAACAGCCGAAGCTATTATGCAGATTTTTTAAAGTCTTTTACCAATTTGTTCACACGATCACTCATGTTAGCGCCTTGGCTAATCCAGTAATCTACGCGCTCTAAATCAATACGAAGACTTTCTTCTTGTCCACGAGCAAGTGGGTTAAAAAAACCTACTCTTTCGATATAACGACCATCTCTCGCATTGCGAGAATCAGCTACTGCCAAATGATAAAATGGACTTTTCTTTGCGCCGCTACGAGCTAAACGAATGACAACCATGCGTCAACCTTCCTATAAATTAATCATGATACAACCCAGGCCAGAAATGCTATATGGCATTTTAAGCTGCTGCATTTTAAGGCGCTGAATTGTACTCTTAAAACAACTAGAAGTGAACCCAACCAAGTGAAAATGTGGGGCAATTTATCAACTTTTTTTGATTTTTTCTCTTTTTTTACTCATTATCGCCCAAAAGGAGGCATCATTCCGCCACCAGATGGCCCCATTCCTTTCATTCCACGCATCATTCTTTGCAAGCCACCCTTACCCGAAATTTTTTTCATCATCTTTTGCATTTGATCAAATTGTTTGAGTAAACGGTTCACATCTTGAATTTGTGTTCCAGATCCTTCGGCTATTCTGCGCTTTCTAGAACCCTTAATAATTTTGGGAAATGTTTTTTCCTGACGGGTCATGGAATTAATAATCACTTCCATTTGCATCATGTTTTTTTCGCCAGCCGCTGCTTGTTTTGCATTAGGGGCTTGTGCCATTCCAGGTAATTTACCCACCACGCCAGCTAATCCACCCATATTTTTCATTTGAATCAATTGCACTCTAAAGTCTTCTAGATCAAATCCTTTACCTTTCATCACCTTTTGAGCAATTTGTTCAGCTTTCTTTTTATCAACCTTACGCTCAACATCCTCAATTAAACTAAGTACATCCCCCATGCCGAGAATTCGAGAGGCAATACGATCAGGATAAAAAGGTTCTAAGGCCTCAATTTTTTCGCCTACACCCATAAATTTAATGGGTTTGCCAGTAATTTGACGAATGGATAAAGCCGCACCGCCTCTTGCATCTCCATCAATCTTAGTGAGGATAACACCAGTCAGCGGTAAAGCTTGGTTAAAGGCTTGAGCTGTATTGGCTGCGTCTTGTCCCGTCATGGCATCAACAACAAACAAGGTTTCTATGGGATTAATGGCTTGATGTAACTGTTTAATCTCCATCATCATATCTTCATCAATCGCCAATCGACCTGCAGTATCCACAATCACCACATCAATAAATTTTTGCTTGGCATGTTTTATCGCTGCTTCAGCAATATCCACTGGTTTTTGATCAAGATTGGAAGGGAAGAAATCACAACCTACTTCTACAGAGAGGGCTTCTAGCTGTTTAATGGCTGCGGGTCGGTACACATCAGCACTAACCACCAACACCTTCTTTTTTTGACGCTCTATTAAATACTTAGCCAACTTGGCAACACTGGTGGTTTTACCTGCCCCCTGTAAACCTGCCATTAATATCACGGCTGGAGGTTGTGCCGATAGATTAAGGCTATCATTCTCACCACCCATCGCTAAGGTGAGTTGTTCATTCACTATTTTAATAAAGACTTGCCCAGGAGAAAGGCTTGTCATCACATCCATACCAATGGATTTTTGTTTCACCGTTTCAACAAAATCTTTAACAACGGGTAAAGCAACGTCGGCCTCCAGCAACGCCATACGCACTTCACGTAGGGTTTCTTTGATATTGTCTTCATTAATTCGCCCTTTACCAGTCAGGTTTTTAAGGGTTTTGGTGAGTCTTTCTGATAAATTATCGAACATTTTCAAGGTTTCCTAGCTTACAATTGCGCCTATTGTACCCCAATAAATCCAAATCCTCATCATGCTAAAGGCTGATTTTAAGAACAAATGATAAAAATTTTTATTAAATGACTAAGTAAACTTGCTAGAAGTAAAGCAAGTGCCTTACAATCAAAGTCCTTCTATCTGATAGGATTTTTTCATATACAGTGAACACATCTTTGCTTTCTTTGTTGGTCGTTTGTTTATACCTACTTTCTGCGTATGCCATTTGGCATGCAACGCTTAAAAACGATTCTAAGTTTCATTTAATCGGTTCCAGCGCCCTGATACTCGGTTGGGGGATCCAAGCTTACCTCCTTCATATACTCATTGACACCCATCAGGGTCAAAATTTAAGCATGAGTAACTTATCCACCATCATTTCTTGGTTTATGTTAGCTATTATTGGCTTCTATCATTCTCGCGGTAAAATTAGCCTACTGATGATGGTCATGCTAGTCATTAGTGCTATTTTTCAAACCATCAGTGAATGGTTTCCAAGCCAACGAGTTTTCTCATTAGCATCTAACCCCAATGCTGTAATTCATATTATTTCCAGTTTGTTTGCCTATAGTTTGTTAGCATTGGCTGCTTTACAGGCAGTATGGATATGGTGGTTAGATAGCCGCCTGAAACAACATATGGACTCTGCCAGCCCTTTCATCCCCTCCTTATTAGGCATGGAAAAATTACTTTTCCAATTTATTACAGTTGGTTTTATTGTTTTTAGCGTCTCTATTCTATATGCCCTCTTCTTTTTGCATGCCGAATTATGGGAACAACCCTTACACAAATTGGTTTTATCATTTGCCTCTTGGTTTGTCTTTGGGTTACTACTTGTTGGGCATTTACGCTTTGGATGGCGCGGCAAACAGGCAGCCACT
>PCTP01000101.1:0-5687 GCA_002770795.1 Gammaproteobacteria bacterium CG22_combo_CG10-13_8_21_14_all_40_8
TAAAGGTTGAATAATCTAAACCAGTCTCCATAATATAATTATTCGCCGCTTTTGTTGTGGCAAAATTTAGTTGTACCGATTAATATACCCCATTGCCCCAAATAAGGGCGTTTTAAAGTAGGAGCATAATTCAATGAACGATAAAATTGCCCATGTTTCAGATGCCTCATTTGAGGTTGATGTCCTTAAGTCAGACACCCCTGTTTTGGTGGATTTTTGGGCGGAATGGTGCGGGCCATGTAAAATGATCGCCCCCATTCTTGAAGAAATTGCTACAGAATATACAGGCAAAATTAAGGTGGCCAAACTCAATATTGATGAGAACTCAGCAACGCCTCCTCAGTTTGGGATCCGTGGTATTCCCACTTTAATTTTATTTAAAGACGGCGCGGTTCATGCCACTAAAGTGGGTGCTTTATCAAAATCTCAGTTGGCAGCATTTTTAGATAGCAGCCTGTAATATTCGAGGCACCCTGTTTTTTATTGAGAAATCGGGGTGCTTTTTTTGAAATATAGTATTAATGTGAATTAAAATTTGACCTGAGCGCTGAGCAGTGCTACCTTAATACGCAACCTGCAGAGACAATCGTTTCCCTTGCCCAGGTTGATCAATTAAACAAAAATCAAAAAAACCATAAAAATATTCTCAATTCACGGAAATTTTTTGCCAACAAACCTCCCATGGTTTCAATACACCTATAGAAAGTCATTACATGAATCTTACCGAACTCAAAAAAAAACCAATCAATGATCTTATCGCTCTAGCCCAAGAAATGGGGTTAGAAAATATCGGCCGTACTCGCAAACAAGATGTTATTTTTGCGGTACTTAAAAAACATGCTAAAAGCGGAGAAGATATTTTCGGCGATGGTGTGTTAGAAATTCTACCGGATGGCTTCGGCTTTTTACGATCTGCCGATGACTCTTATTTGGCAGGACCAGATGATATTTATGTCTCTCCTAGTCAGATCCGCCGTTTTAATTTAAGAACGGGAGATACTGTTGAAGGTAAAATTCGTCCACCTAAAGAAGGTGAGCGCTATTTTGCCCTATTGCGTGTGAATGAGATTAACTTTGAATCTCCAGAGCAGGCCAAAGGAAAAATTTTATTTGAAAACCTAACACCACTTCATCCTAATCAAAGAATGCGCATGGAACGTGGTAATGGCAGTACCGAAGATGTGACCGCCAGAATCATTGATTTAACAGCACCAATCGGTAAAGGGCAGCGTGGTCTCATTGTGTCGCCTCCCAAAGCAGGTAAAACCATGATGTTGCAGAACATCGCTCAATCTATTTCATTCAATAACCCAGAATGTGTTTTGCTGGTCTTGTTGATTGATGAGCGCCCGGAAGAAGTGACAGAAATGAGCCGAACGGTTCGTGGCGAAGTGGTTGCTTCTACTTTTGATGAGCCTGCAAGTCGCCATGTTCAAGTGGCAGAAATGGTTATTGAAAAAGCTAAAAGACTTGCTGAACATAAGAAAGATGTGATTATTCTTCTCGATTCAATTACCCGTTTAGCTCGTGCTTATAACACGGTTATTCCTTCATCGGGTAAAGTGCTAACGGGTGGTGTTGACGCCCATGCATTACACAAGCCTAAAAGATTTTTTGGCGCCGCTAGAAATATCGAAGAAGGTGGTTCTATTACTATTATTGCGACAGCCTTGGTAGATACCGGTTCTAAAATGGATGAGGTGATCTATGAAGAATTCAAAGGAACTGGCAACATGGAACTTCATTTAGATCGCCGCATCGCTGAGAAAAGAGTCTACCCAGCCATCAACGTCAATCGTTCTGGTACCAGAAAGGAAGATCTATTAACCACACCAGATGAACTGCAAAAAATGTGGATTTTAAGAAAAATCATTCATCCCATGGATGAGATTGATGGTATTGAGTTTTTAATCGATCGTTTAGCCATGACTAAAACCAATGATGAGTTTTTTGACTCCATGAAACGTCAATAAGTGCGTCAATAAAAACTTCCATAAAAGAAACTGTCTATGCGTATGAAATACAAAGACTTGCGCGATTTTATCCAGCTTTTGGAAAAAAAAGGTCAATTAAAGCGTATTTCTATTCCCGTTGATCCTATTTTAGAAATCACTGAAATTGCGGACCGCACATTAAGAATGGGCGGACCGGCATTATTGTTTGAGAATCCAAAAGGTTATTCGATTCCTGTTCTGGCTAATTTATTTGGAACCCCAGAAAGAGTCGCATTAGGTATGGGTCAAGAGTCTGTTCAATCTTTAAGAGAGGTTGGAAAGCTACTGGCCTATCTGAAGGAACCCGAACCTCCAGAAGGATTTCTTGATGCCATTGAGAAATGGCCTGTTTTCAAACAAGTTCTCAATATGTCTCCCAAGGTTTTGAGTAAAGCACCCTGTCAACAGGTCGTTATCAAAGGGGACGATGTGGATTTGGGAAAATTACCCATACAAACTTGTTGGCCTGGTGATGTGGCTCCTTTGATTACTTGGGGTTTAGTGGTGACTAAAGGGCCTGATAAGCCTCGGCAAAATTTAGGTATTTATAGACAGCAGGTTATTGCAAAAAATAAAGTCATTATGCGTTGGTTGTCCCATCGTGGTGGGGCTTTGGATTTTCGCTCTTGGAAACAACAGCATCCTGGAGAAAACTTTCCTATCTCAGTAGCGCTTGGTGCTGATCCGGCGACTATTTTAGCCGCAGTAACACCAGTTCCAGATACCTTGTCTGAATATGCCTTTGCGGGATTATTGCGTGGTTCTAAAACCGATGTGGTGAAATGCCTCAGTAATGATTTGCAAGTACCTGCCAGTGCCGAATTTGTTTTAGAAGGTTATATCTCCCCCCATGAAATGGCATCCGAGGGGCCTTATGGTGATCATACTGGTTACTATAATGAGGTGGAGTCTTTCCCTGTCTTTACCATAGAAAAAATTACCCATAGACAACAACCGATTTACCATTCGACTCATACAGGAAGGCCTCCTGATGAACCTGCCATTTTGGGTGAAGCCCTGAATGAAGTGTTTATCCCTATTTTACAAAAACAATTTCCAGAAATAGTCGATTTTTATTTGCCACCAGAAGGGTGTTCTTATCGTTTAGCCATTGTGACCATCAAAAAGCAATATCCCGGTCATGCCAAGCGGGTGATGATGGGGGTTTGGTCTTTTTTGCGTCAATTTATGTACACAAAGTTTGTGATTGTTACCGATGATGATGTCAACGCAAGAGATTGGAAAGACGTGATCTGGGCAATGACAACCCGAATGGATCCAGCGCGTGATACCGTCCTCATTGAAAATACCCCCATTGATTATCTTGATTTTGCTTCACCTGTAGCAGGATTAGGTTCTAAAATGGGAATGGACGCAACCAATAAGTGGCCTGGTGAGACACAACGCGAATGGGGACATCCCATTGCAATGGATGCCCAAGTTAAATCGCGTATTGATGATCTTTGGGATGAATTGGGTATCTGTAAAAGAAACAGTGCTCGCTAGTTCAACTACTCATAATCACATAATTCACCACTTTAAAATCACTTTTATTGGGTTGGATATTATTATCGTTGGGAAAAGAGAGTTCAATATTAACGGATCGATCAACGGATGATGAGCTGGACGTTTCTGTTGCTGGCGCTGGACTCAAACAAGCGCCTGATAAGAGCCTGTATAAAGCTGGTTTTAAAGAGACTGACATAAGCTTTCCTACAAGTGTTGAATATATTTCATCATTTCTGCAATTTGAGCATGATGGCTGATTGATCCCAAGTACTGAGTTGAAAAATCCGTTGGGATCATGGGTTGTGCCAATCGGTTTGGGTTGTACCATAGAGCCTTCATACCACAATGAAGCGAGCCGAGCACATCATTTTCGAAACTATCCCCTATATGAATAACCTGCTCTGCATCGACTTTTAGCTTTTTTAAAATGCTTTGATAAATCTTTTGATCAGGCTTTTTGGCCTGTACATCTGCAGCACAAACTGAATAGTCGAAAAAGTGATCCAATCCAATGCTCTTGAGGTTTATATTACCATTGGTGGCTGAAACTAACTGGTAGTTAGATTTTAAAGCATTTAGACAGCTGATAACTTCTGGAAATAACTCAACGCGATTGCGCCACTCATAATAATAGTCAAAAAAATAATCAGCCGCTTGCAAGGGGATATCAAACTGCGCTAAAACTTTTTCAATTTGTTGTTGTTTCAGTGAGGCAATATTGGGGTTGTTGGGATTGGCTTGGATGATGGCCCATCCTAAATCCTCAAAGGCTTTTTGATCATAGAGCGTACTGATTTGTGGATATTGTTCAACAAGGTGATTATAGAGTTTTTGTTTGGCGCGCGCTATAGCCTGATGGTTGTCCCACAAGGTATCATCCAGATCGAAACTGAGTACTTTAATCATCCATTTTTTCCTTTTTATCTGGATGCATTAAAGCTCTGGGGTGCGCGGCATCGTATATTTTGGCTAAATGGCTGAAATCAACATGGGTATAAATTTGTGTTGTCGCTAAGCTGGCGTGACCCAATAATTCTTGAACTGCGCGTAAATTATGAGAATTTTCCAATAAATGAGTAGCGCAAGAATGGCGCAGCATATGAGGATGAAGGTGCGAAGGCAAACCTAATTTGAGTGCCCAGAAATTGAGTCTGGTTTGGATGCTTCTTACCGATAGCCTATGGCCATTTTTCGATAGAAATAGCGCTTCTTGGGGATTGCGTTCTTGGTGGAAATCTATGCGTTTGTTTAACCAGATATTCAGTGCTTGGTGCGCTTTTGAACCAATCGGCACGTAACGTTGTTTAGCGCCTTTACCCACTACTTTTAATAGGGCATCGTCCTGGGGTAAATGAGAAACATCCAAACTCGCCAGCTCAGAAAGTCGCAGACCCGAACTATAAAACAACTCCATAATGGCGCGATCTCTCGCTTCTATGGCAGTTTCTTGGGGGATTTGATGTAAAAAGTCGGAGAGAGTTTCCGCATCCACCTGTTTTGGGAGTCTTTTGTGGACCTTGGGGGCTTGAATAGATTTGGCTGGATTCATCTGAACCCATTTTTGTTTGATCAAATAATGATAAAACCCGCGTATTGCAGAAAGACGCGTGTTGATAGAGCGAGAGGATAAACCCGACTGATGCCATCTTGCTACCAAGTGTTGAATTTCTGCGGGCAATAGCATGGGCCATTTAGGTGTTGAACCAGACCAAAGGGTCATTGCCGTGGCTTCGAGTTGGCGTTGATAGTTTTTAAGCGTATGTATCGAGTAACCTTTTTGTGTTTTCAGGTTTTCAATGTAGCAAGAAATCCACTGTTCAGGTTGCATAGATAAGTCTTCTCAATAAGAAGTCAAAAAAAACAGATCGCAAAAATCAGGTATTGAATTTATTTAATAAGGTTTTTAATACCGCTGCGATTTGTTCTAAAAATAGAGTACCCATAGTGGCACTAAAACCATCAATGTGTCTACTGGCTAAGATTAATAAGCCAAATTGTGCATGTTGACCTAAGGGTATAATCGCCATGGATTTGAGTGCTTTTTGTTCAGGAAAATGAGATTCAGGAAAAACCTGTTCGATAATTTTGCTTTCAACAGCGCCGCATAAAGGTTGGTTGTCGGGAAATTTCATTTCATAGTGATCACATATTTCTTGAGCCTGTTGGGATTCATTGGTCATCACT
>PCTP01000101.1:5744-5886 GCA_002770795.1 Gammaproteobacteria bacterium CG22_combo_CG10-13_8_21_14_all_40_8
GTCGCTTGATCGGTTATTAATAACCAACGGTTGACAAGTTCATTACACTGTTGATACAGGTTTTCGTTGCGTTGTGCTGTTCTCAAAACATCAATCAGCTGGCCTTGGATACGACGATTTTCCTCTCTTAGCGCTTTTACCT
>PCTP01000138.1:0-725 GCA_002770795.1 Gammaproteobacteria bacterium CG22_combo_CG10-13_8_21_14_all_40_8
TCTTTTTGGCTGATACCGATAAGGTTGGAATTTGTTGTGCTGTAGGTATAACAACGATTCAGCTCAAAGACTGCTTCTGGATTAAAGGACAGCTGCGTTTCCGAATCTAGGGTTGTGTCCCCTACTACAGGCACGCCATCTAAGCTTACTTCCAACAAGGTATTGCTGAGGTTATTTTCTTCAACCGGCTCATTCACCGCAAAGTTCAATGGGATATTCATACTATCGATTGCAGTGCCAAATTGAGCATCGATTATCGCGGGGGGTAATTTGGCGAATGATAATTGATGAATATCACCTATGGTGAGGGCTGCACTGGTATCAATTGAAGATAAGCGAATAGAGATATCTTCAACAGTTAGATCTGTGACAGCAAACTGCACTCGACCTTGATGTAAGTTCAAGGTGTTGACGCCAGCAACTCCATCAATGGTTGCATCTCCCGTAATATCTAATGTGGTATTAAAGTTGGCATCTTGAAGTTGAGTATTAGATATATATTGAGATGTAGGATTGTAATATTCATCGACAAGTTGCAATGAAATATCGGCAGTTTCACCGGTTTCAAGTACATTTTCTCTACCATCCACATTATTGGAAATAGATTCGGTATTAAATAAGAAACCTCTGGCTGGGCCTGCTACAACCTTGAGATTAATATTATTGGCGGTTTCATAATATGCGCTATTCGCATAATAACGGATCTGCGTGGTGGTAAAATCATC
>PCTP01000138.1:757-5833 GCA_002770795.1 Gammaproteobacteria bacterium CG22_combo_CG10-13_8_21_14_all_40_8
CTTTTACCGCTGAGGAAACTTCGATACTAGCCAGACCTTGTACTGCAATCAGCCTAACCTTCTCACCTATAATATTTCCTTGGTCATCGTAGGCTGTTTGTACAGTCGCATTTGATGCAAATCCAAAATGGAAGGCACTGTCTTCTATGAGAACGTCCAAAGCTTGTTCATTATCGGTATAAACCAAATTACCTGCGTCATCTACAACGCGCAGAGATAGTGTAAAGACCTCGTTAGGCGTTAATTGAGAAATATGAGAGATTTCGACAGCTACAGGATCACCAGGCAATACCTCTACTGAATATTGTGTCAGTAATTCAGTTGCTGAACTTGTTACCCTGGCAGTCATCACATAACTTCCAGCACTAATACCCGATGCATTCCAATTAAGTGAAGACTCTCCATCTACGTTGGTTTGAGTGTTATCCAAATAAATAGTCGAGCTTGTTGGTTGATCAACTGAATGTAAAACCCATTGGATCTCTTGATTAGGTACTGGTCGATTGGCAATATCGACAACAGAAACTAAATACTGCCCTCCCAATCCAGAATGAACTGCGGCGGGATTAAGCTGTGGAAGATCTTTATCAATAAAGCGAATGTCGTTAGGGCGTTGTGTTAAATGCACTGAGAAAACGGCACTTTCACTTTGCTGACCTAGATGGTCTGTTAATCGAATTTGATATTTTGCAATATCATTGGGTACTTCTTGTTGTGGTAGCTCTATCCCCATGAAGTGTGGATTGCGACATTTCACATATCCTGATTTACAAATCAATGTGACGGTTTTATTAGCAGATGTGACATCAATCAAGTCCATATTCAAATTATCAATGCCACCATCATCAGCCAAATCAACATTACTTAATGTAAGCGGTAAATTCTCTGCATAGATACCAAACTCAGAGACTTGTATATCCAACTTATTGGCATCAGGTTGGTGATCTTTTAAAACTTGAATATTAAAATCTTGAGATGTTTTTTGTCCTGCATCGTCAACAACATTGACCCTCAAAATTTGAGATATGTCTGATGTAATACGAGCACGTTGATCGATAAAGTTAAAATCAGTATGTTGATTTTTCCCATTAACTGATTTCACTTCATTGACACCAGGCCATTCAATACCAATAGACTGTAATCTGATATCATCTAATGCATCGATACTGATTTGAATACGATTGCTTTCTAGTATGGATGCTGGAACATTAACATTAGAAATCGTTGGATAACTATCCGCAACAACAGCAACAGAAAGTGTTTTTTGTTGTACATTATTAGCATTATCTGTAACAACAAGTTGATAAACATAATTAGTGCCTAATTCTGGTTGGGCTTCTTCATAATCAAAAACTCCGGATTCGAATCTAGCAGCTACCAAGGTTCCATTGCGAGTTAGTAATGCGGAAGCAATACCACTTTGTCCATCATCTATTGTTACCTGAACTTTAAAAGGTCTATTGTTGGGAAGTTGATTATCGGCGATTTGATCACCAATAATTTCTATATCCGCACTAGGTTTTATAAGATCTGTGAGTCGAGTCATTAGTTGTGGTGTTGACTCTACCATATTGCCAAAAATATCCACCGCTCTAGCTTTCAAATATTTGCCAGAGTCTGCCAGTCCAAAGTTTCGTTCAATGGTATAAATTGGGCCAAGATGTTTTCTTAATATTTCATAGGGTCCATTAATACTATTACCCAGATAAAACTCAACTTGTTGGATAGGTTGAGAACTGTCATGAATAATTGCCTCAACTTGTAGTGGTTTGGGTAGATAAGAAACATTATCCATAATGAGTTCAACATTAAATGTATTTATTGGTAAGTCTTCACCTTGTAAAAATACCTTTCTAGTATTGGATTGTTTTTTGTGTCCCCATAAATCACTCACCACGGTATGTATGGTAAAGGGCTGGCCATTTTTTAATTCAGCAGGAACCAGTATTTCTGTATTAAAAGGTGAAGCCGATATCGTGGAAACGAGTTTGTCATTAATGTAATAATCAACAGCCGCAACATTATCACTAGATTCTAAAGCTAGAGAGATATATTGGCCTTGTTCAAACACATGACCAACCTCAGGTGTTATCAGGGCTGGTGATGTAGATATTTCTGACAAAGGAATTTCAATGATTTGTGTACCATCCACCCCTAAACCTAAAACTAAATGATCCATATCCACAGCAATATCTTGCACCAAACTTGTCGCTGTATAAACAAGCTGTGGTTGTTGCCAATGCTCTAAATCCATTGCAAAAATCTGTGCGTCAACTGCAAACCAAACACGGCCTTCAGCCAAAGTTATGGCATTAATATTTTTGGTTGCTGTATAGACTTGTTCTTGAGCGGTATTTAAATCATATAAGCGCAATGTTTCAGCCGCACTATAAACAATAAAGTCACTATTGGCTTGCAGGTGATGAATGGTGATGGAACTGCTAAATAGTGCCTCTATATTGACATTAAAACTATCTATCGGTAATGGACCTGTATCAATCTTATAAATGGAACCACTGATTGTACTTACAATATATTGTGTACCTGAAGCCGCAATAGCTAGAATATCATCTCCTGTCGCTACTTGTAATTCGCTATGTTCTAAAGTCTTGAGATCGACGAAATGCAGTTTATCCCCAGAAGATGCCACCAATGTATTTCCACTGACAATAAACTGTGACAAAAGAATTTTTTCTAAAAGCACTTGGGCATTGTTGATAGATTCCTCTCCATTTTTGAAACGGACAATTTGTTTGAAATCATCTTTTAGTACATAGTAATAATTTTTATGTACAGCGACATGATCAACCAACGCACTATAAGCTGGCGATGGGAACACCACACTTTCAATGTCACCATGAGGTTTCTCAATCTGAGCAATAGCACCATAGTGTTGCGCGGATGAAATGTTCTGTCCACGCTCTGCCGCAACATCTTGGACAATCCCCCTTCTTCTGTCAGTAAGATAAATAGACTGTGCATTTGCATCAGATAAGGTTAAAGATAAATCTTGCGCTTGTGGTAACCACAATACTCCCTGACTTAATATGGCAGAAGAAATTGATGAACCTACATTGCCCTTAAAGCGAGCAATTAACTGAGGTAACTGTGGATTACGAATATCAATGAGTGAAATCTGTTGTTGTACACTGTCTAGAGCGAATAACATTCCTGGTAGCAACAATATTTTTTGCCCGGAAACGTCTAAGTCATATTCTGTTTGCGTTCCGTATGCTGTCTTAACCAGCAATTGCTTTAATTCAGTTAACGCATAGGTATATCCATTCTCATAAGCCATCGCTGACAAATAATTGTGATTGATAAAGAGTTTTGTATTGCTTAATTGAGGATCTAAGTGTTCCAGACCATTGGCTCTTAGCACTATAAAGTCTCTATCATCATTGCTGATATCTAACACATCATGATTAGCTTCTTGGTATGATTGTGTCAGTCCATTTCCAGAGATATCGTAACCAATGAGATCGCCTTGTAAAGTTAGCACCAGCAATTTATCTTTGATAATTGAGAACTGTCTAATTTGAGCTGTAGTGGCTTCGAAACCGAGTTGACGGAACTCATCAGTAGGATCAACAAATACCATCCCCATATTTTCGATAGCTAAAATTAAACGATCATGACGATAAGTCATTGCAGTAATTTTGCCATCAAAACGATGCAATAGCTTGCCTGTTTCATCAACCAAAGCTTCGTTCTTTGCAAAATAACTGTGGTCTACTCCTACAAGCGCACTGTCAAAATTATGCTGTTGAGCATTTTGAAGAATCTTAAATGGATTAACGACCCTTACCTTTCTATCCAGTTCACGATAATTTCCATAACCATCATCTATCTTTGCATGTATTAACAATGAACTGACTGTAGGAACTGTAAACTCAAGCTTTGATTCTCCTGTAACTATGACTGTGCCATTTTCATCGGTTATTTTGAGTGAGGTTGTCGCACCTTCAGGAATGACTGAATTAATGAATACTTTAGCTGTACTGTCTATGTAGGCTTTTTCGCCTATGCCAGAAATATCTAGAGAAAGCTGATCTCTTTTAGGTATGACGCGAATTCCAACTTGCTCTTCACTGAAGTGATAATTGTCACCAAAATAACCGCGTACTCTTAGATAATAATTGTCTTGTTGTGCTAAAGCTGTTAAGCGTAATGATAAATGACCCTTTCTATTTTGAATAATCTGTCGATTGAGCACATTTCGATTAAAATCTTGTAAAACTATCTCTGCATAATGGAAATCATTACCTTCCTCTATAAGATAATCAACATTCAGAGTATCGCCTTCAACGAATAAATCATTATTCTTAGGGGAGAATATTGAAACAACGCCTTCAGTATAATCATTAGCAATAAGATTTAAATTCACAGAAGCTTGCTGTGTTCCATTTACATTGAAATTTAATGAGGATTGATTGTGTGACACTGAATCATCAACGGACAACCAAGCAATTGCTTTATCGTTAGAGTCACTGGCGAAAGGAAACTCTGTATTATTAGCTTGTAGCAACTGTTGATGTATGGCGGCTGTATCAGCATATTCAATAGAGGTAGGAATAAATGAACCCCGCGTCATGGTTTGATTGTTTGCAGGCCACATTTTAGAAATAGCTGTTACATCATTGAGTGCTAAGGTGAAACTTTGCTGCAACATCCTTCCACTATGCTCTTTTCTAACCAAATTAAGTGTTGGAGTATTTATCTGACTTCGTCTGATAAATATTTGTTGCTTTCCATCTTTTATTATAATTTGTTGTGGAATTCTCTTTCCGTCCTCATTGGTCAAGTAGGCTGCAACCTCTCCCAATGTTTTCTGCGTGTTTAGTTGGCTAAATATAAAGCCTTGGGGCTTCGCTTCCATCGTTGCATTTAAATTATCAGTAGAGGCAGTGCTTATAAACGGCTGACTATCAATATGTATACCATCAGATACAATAAAGTGACTGGCTGAGATCTGAATTGTTTTGTTAGCAATATCCAAAAAGCCTACAACTTTTTGATTTTCATAAGCAACCCAATGTATACCACTAATACCCGAGCTGATTTGTAACCAATGAA
>PCTP01000138.1:5874-6016 GCA_002770795.1 Gammaproteobacteria bacterium CG22_combo_CG10-13_8_21_14_all_40_8
GGTAAGCGGCTTAATTCTGCCAATTCAGAATCATTCACCCATTGATAGAAAATAATTTCATTATTGGTCCATAAAATAACATTTTTAGTATCAACACTCATTCCATAGGCAGCACCATTCAAAGCGCCCGTCGTTACAAAAC
>PCTP01000020.1:0-147 GCA_002770795.1 Gammaproteobacteria bacterium CG22_combo_CG10-13_8_21_14_all_40_8
TTAGCTCACAAAAAAGGTTCATAACCACTTAATTTGTTTCTTTTTTGGATGTCCTTGCATACAATAGCAGGGATATTTCTGTGCAGACCTTCAGGTAAGTTCAGAGTTTTAACCAATTTCCATTACTTTGTTCACCCAATAAAAACA
>PCTP01000020.1:158-1204 GCA_002770795.1 Gammaproteobacteria bacterium CG22_combo_CG10-13_8_21_14_all_40_8
TATAGGACATTCAATGTCACGGACAAGTCATCAAATTGAAAGTAAGCAACTCTCATCGAACACCAGTGTTTCTGTCAGAGCAAGCCACAAAGGTGCTAGACTAGATCAACCACTTTGGGGTGTTCATTGGTTCAATGCAAGGAATGCCTTACTTTCATCCTTATATAATATTTTTTTGTTCCCTATTTTTCAGCAAGTTGGGGCAGAAGTTTTATTTAAAGGACATTTTATCAAAAAAATTGAAGGCAAAGCGGATTATGATCGACACAATCTTCAAATTGAATGCTATCCAAATGCAACTTCTTTTTTAGAACTCGCATCACTCGGTATATATAAAATACTGTACCCCCTGTTTAAATTAGCCAATCGAGAAGTGGTTTTTGGCTTTAGCAAAAGACTCGATAACGGCTCAAAGCCTTCACATAAAGCAAGAAAATACTGGGGCAGCGAGCATTACTTAATCCACATTTATCAGGCAGATAGAGCCTTTGTTTTATCCAAACAGTTTGCTTTATCCGAAGTCGCTTATAAACATGGCGTGCGACTTTATTTCTCAGGATCAACCGAAGCACTGATGACTCGAACCCATAGAAATAACCAAATTCACTATCCTTTTTTCATGGATGGTATTTTAGTTTTTGAAGGCACAAGTGAAACCGCCTTAATGGATATGAAAAATGATGAAAAGTATAAACAGTTTCAAGAGAAAACCAGTAGAAGCTCCCTTTATTTTTTCAAAAGAGAAATTTAACCTGAGTTTTGAGATCAACAGACCAGTATTTGACATCAATATATTCTGATACATCTAAATCTAGGGATTTTAAGTCCCATTCCGCAACGAACCCCTTGTTCATATGAGTATTTACTGATCTCTAGAATTAATCAGCTACGCTTTAAAGGTATTTAAATTCTACTGAAATCTGCTACCTGGAAATAGGGTATTTCAGCGCTTAATTGGGAAGGCAGATCAAGGCGTAGCTCGTAGAGACGGACTGGTCATTGATAAAATCTACCAAGCTTCTGCTCCTGCGTTGCTCTCCTGCGTT
>PCTP01000020.1:1240-7195 GCA_002770795.1 Gammaproteobacteria bacterium CG22_combo_CG10-13_8_21_14_all_40_8
CTGGATTTGAAATACTAATACTGCGCTTTCAAGCCTCGAATATGGATGCTTCCCGACTAGCTAAAATTCGCATTTCCAAGTATCACGGGTATATATTGGTTGCACTTTCTAATTATTATGATTATATATAGCTCTAACCATTGAATCTCTGCTCAGAAAATTCAATATTATTTCTTTTTTAGGGTGAATCTATGCTTTTTGGCTCTAAACTCTCTTCACTAGCTAATGTGATTAAACATGCAGATTCTTATCAGGAATATTATGAGGCTTGTAGCCTTTATGATGAACTGAGTGGCGCTAATGAATGGAAATCTATAGAAAAATCCAATGACTATGATTACAACCTGATCAAAAAACGTGTTGAAAGAATAAAACTGGCGAAAGGGAATAATGATGCCCAAGGGCTGATGTCAATATTACATGAAGGTATTCATGGTAACCTTGGAAATATCGCCAATCCCCAATTACGCAAATATGCAAAAGTCGGCACGAAACATCTTATCGAAGAGTTTTTGACTGAAGTCAGTGGTGCTCTAGAATTTATTTATAATGCCAATGAAAATGATGTGAGTTTTTACCGTAAACTTTCATTTTTTGAAGAGACTTCTCATGCCTTTGGCAAAAGTTGTTTAATGCTTAGCGGTGGCGCTGGTTTAGGTTTTTTTCATGCAGGAGTGGTAAAATCTCTGATTGAATTTGATTTATTACCAGAAGTGATTAGCGGTGCCAGCGCAGGTTCAATTATTGCAGCAATTGTGGGTACAAGAAGCAATCGAGAGCTCAAAACAGTACTGACTGCTGAAGTTATTTACAATAATTTTCATCAATGGAGTTCATGGAAAGGCTTTGGCAAAAATGGACTTATGGATAGTACTCATTTAGAAAATACCCTAATCGAATTATTTGATTTAATGACCTTTGAAGAGGCTTACCAAAGGACTGGTCGTCATATCACCATCACTGTCTCTCCAGTCAATTTACATCAGGAGTCTCGACTGCTGAATTCTAAAACGTCACCCAATGCGATTATCACTCAAGCCGTCAGAGCATCTTGTGCCATTCCTTATGTTTTCTCACCCGTTAGTTTAAGGGCGAAAACCCATACTGGTGATGTTGTTCCCTATATTCCTAATCAGAAATTTGCTGATGGTTCATTAACAGCAGATCTTCCTTTCACTAGGCTGGCCAGACTATATGGACTTAACCATAGTATCGTCAGTCAGACCAACCCCTTGGTCACCCCTTTTATTTCTTCCACCAAAGGGACTAATCAGAGTATCAGAGCGAAAACCATTAGGCATTCCATTGATCTGGCTAAAAGAAATGGTATCTACCTCTTCGATGTATTAGAAAGTTTTACAGACAGTAACTCAATAAAATTAGGGATACACAAAATCCGCTCTATTTTGTCACAACAATATGTGGGCAATATCAATATTATTCCGAAACGCTCCGTTGCAGATTATCAATATTTACTCACTAACCCCAGCTTGCAAAGTATCGACAAACTTATTATGGCAGCAGAAAAAGCAACTTGGCCAGAAATTGATCTTATCGAGCAAAGTACTAAAATCAGTAAAGCTTTTGATAAGTACCTTAAATTACTCAAAACACGGGAAAATCGACTGTTAAACCATGAGTATGAATTAAAATTGGTGAGTGGTGGTAAAAAATAAGAAAAACTGCATGGATCTGCTCTGCTGAATGAGAGCAGATCCATCAAGTTTAAAATGACGTTCGTCTATATTCCCTATAAACAGGTGACCAAAAGTTTTTGGCTAAGGATGCCTTTAGTGCATCTAATGGAATTCTAGTAGCAACATTATCTTCCATTGC
The DNA here is from genome assembly GCA_002770795.1 of Gammaproteobacteria bacterium CG22_combo_CG10-13_8_21_14_all_40_8. Classification (GTDB taxonomy): domain Bacteria; phylum Pseudomonadota; class Gammaproteobacteria; order Enterobacterales; genus 21-14-all-40-8. The sequence continues at coordinate 3,077 of PCTP01000020.1, forward strand.
TTGAATAGCCACAGCTAAAGCAATTTTTTGGCTCACACTACGAATTTCTGACAGTTTTGGTAACAAATCTTTTTCTCTGTCATGTTCCTCATCAATTGCCAAAGGCGAACATTCCGCTAGAGCTTCACTCGCCACTTGGAACATATTGTCAGTCACACGCCTAGCTCCAACTGAAATAACCGCTAAACCAATACCTGGGAATATATAACTATTGTTGCATTGAGAAATAGTATGTACCCCGTCTTTGTATTTTACTGGCTCAAAAGGACTTCCTGTGGCGACAATTGCCTGACCTTCAGTCCAGTTAATTAAATCCTCAGGAAAGGCTTCTACTTTTGAAGTTGGATTGGATAAAGGGAAAATGATGGGTCGTTCACAATGGCTAAACATTTCCTTTACTATGGCTTTACTGATAATACCTGCTTGCCCAGAAACACCAATGAGTACCGTAGGTTTTGCGTGCTTAACAATATCTATTAAATCAATTCGCCCTTTGTCATTAAACCAATCACTGACTGATTCTCGACTTTTAACAAAACTCATCTGAAAGGCTCTTAAAGTATCCAAATCATCCGTCAATAAACCCTTACTACTGGAAAGAAATATTTGAGAAAGCGCTTGTTCCTCGGTTAAACCTTCTTTCATCATATAGGCAGCAACTTGTTGCGCAATACCACAGCCCGCAGAGCCAGCCCCAACAAAAACCAACCTTTGATCTCTTAATCGAGTGTTCTGTGCTTTACAAGCCGCCAGCAAGGTACCAACAGTTACTGCAGCAGTTCCTTGTATATCATCATTGAAACAACAGAGTTTATCTCGGTATTTTTCTAGTAAAGGATTAGCGTTACCCTGAGCGAAATCCTCAAATTGGATCAGTACGTTTGGCCATCTATGAATTGCAGCTTGGATAAATTCATCTACGAAATCGAAATATTCATCTCCAGTAACTCTTTCGTGTCTCCATCCCATATACATAGGATCATGAAGTAATTCTCGATTATTAGTGCCTACATCCAAAGTAACAGGAAGAGTATAGGCAGGGCTGATCCCTCCACAAGCAGAATAAAGGGCTAATTTTCCAATAGGGATCCCCATACCCCCTATTCCCTGATCACCTAAGCCAAGAATACGTTCACTATCGGTCACCACAATAACCTTCACATTCTGTTTAGTGGCATTTTGTAACATATCATCAATTTTATCTCTATCAGGATAGGTGACAAATAATCCTCGCTTTCTTCGGTAAATCTGTGAAAACAATTGACAAGCCAGACCCACCGTAGGTGTGTAAATAATAGGCATAGTTTCTTCTAAGTAAGAAGTCACTAACGCTATATATAGCGTTTCATTGGTATCTTGAATATTTCTGAGATAGATATGCTTGTCCAAATCTGACTCAAAACTTGAAAATTGTTTGTAAGCACGTAAAACCTGTTCTTTAATTGTTTCGACAGCTTTGGGGAGTAAACCCACTAAATTAAATTCACTTTTTTCCCTTTCAGAAAAAGCACTTCCTTTATTCAACAGAGAGGTTTCAAGTAACATGGGGCCCGCATAACGGATATAAAGTGGGCGTTTATGGGTTGCATCGGATTGCATAATTATTCACCTAAAATTAAAATTAAAATTTGAGATTAACCAATTGAAATAAAAAGATTTATAATATTACACTTTAGTCTTATCTGATCATGATCACAATGAAATTTTCTGATATTTAAATATCCTGCATCAATCCCAACAAAGATCTATACCCAAGATGGATTTATGTATAAGATAGTTTGTAACCGTGCTAGATAAAACTGTGGGCATTCTGAGCAGGCTTTGTGAATGTTGTACTGCTATCGGTCATACTCTAGGTTGCTCTTTCTAATGAAAAAGTAGTATTTTATCCACTCATGGTTTTTTTGAGTAATTTTTGTTACAGTTTTGTTTGAAAATGAATGACTGTTCGAATTAAAGAGGTTTTGTGTAAATGCGATTTTTCCATTTTAAATCCTTTCATTTAATATTGATTGTTGGCCTTTTTATCATGTTGCCCACACTTCATGCAGCAAATCAGGAATTTAAAACCATCACTCTTGAGAGTGGAGAAAGCCTTCAACTCAATGGGATAGGTAAGGCTAATTATATGCTCGCTGATTTTTATCTCGCTGCTCTCTATGTTTCTGAACCGAGCAACCAAATAGACAGCATTTTACAATCTCCAAATGCCAAAAGAATGCAACTGAGAATATTGGCCAAAAAGTTCTCTTCACGCCAATTTGGTCAATATTGGAAAGAAACTCTTTCTATTAACAATCCAAAAGATCTGCTCCAACCTGAAGTGGATAACGTTTTAAAATTCATTGAATTATTCCCTGAGTCTGTTGCTTTGGGTGATGTGATCAATATCGACGATACAGGCTCTTCAACCCGAGTTTCAATTAATGGAGTGACCATAGGCGATGTAAAATCCCCTCAATTTTACAAATTGGTATTAAATGCATGGCTTGGACCTAGACCACCAAACGATGATTTTAAAATCAATATTCTTAATGGACATGGTGCAAAGTTAGATGAGAAGCTATTACAGGATTTTACGACAATCCAGCCCTCAAAGGATCGTATTGCTTTATATCTTTCTATCATCAAACAAAGAGAAGAAATAATTGCAAAAAAATTGGCTGACGAAGCTGCTAAGGCATTAGCTTTAGCTGAACAAGAAAAAGCCAAACAACAAGCGCTGGAATTAGAGCAACAAAAAGAAAGAGAATTAGCAGAGAAAGCCAAACAAGATAAAATTGCCGCCGAAAAGGAACGCAAAGAAATAGAGGCCCTTGCATTACAACAAAAACAACAAGCAGAAGAACAGAAAAAAATTCAAGGTCAAAAGCTTGCAGAACAACAAAAATTAGAAAACAGTGTCGATGTTATTAGAGAGAAATACCTCAATGAAGTTAAAATACTGATTAAAAAGCAACAAGAATATCCCACCAAACAGATGTATAAAGATAATAAATATCGACGCCTTATGGAAAAAGGACAGATTGCCTCAAAAGGAAAATTTAGGATCACCATAGATAATATGGGTAAAGTCACAGATGCTGCGATAATAAAAAGTACTGACATTGCCATCCTAGATCGCAGTACACTTCAAAACCTAAGCAATATCAGCGGCTTGCCGCCTATTCCTGAGAATTTGCCAGATGAAGGAATGGTATTTGATATTGAGTTAGATTTTTTATCTCCACAATTTAGTTTATAAATAATAAATCATTTGGAACGGCTACTGGCGTAAAATACCACAGGCACAACCACCAATGTCATTAATGTTGAAACGAAGACCCCAAAAATAAGGCTAATTGCTAAGCCATTAAATATGGGGTCGTCTAAAATAAATAGTGCATCTAAAATAGCAGCCATTGCTGTCAGCAAAATAGGCTTAGATCTTATCGCAGCCGATTGAATGACAGCTTGTTGCAATGATGCCCCCTTCTTGAGTTCTAATTCAATAAAGTCCACCAGTAAAATAGAATTTCTTACCAAAATACCAGCCAAGGCAATCATGCCTATCATTGAAGTCGCTGTAAATTGCGAATTCAATAAAGCATGCCCCGGTAAAATACCTACGAGAGTCAAAGGAATGGGCGCCATAATGATTAATGGAATGGTATAGGATGAAAATTTTGCCACTATCAATAAGTATATGATGATTAACCCCACAGCATAGGCTAACCCCATATCTCGAAAGGTGTCGTAAGTAATCTGCCATTCGCCATCCCACTTAATGCTGGTTTGATAGGGATTATTAGGTTGATTGACAAGAGCCTGTTCCATAGCTGGATATTTTTTCTCTAAATCCGCTTTGATATCCAACATGCCATACAGTGGCGAATCTAACTCACCAGCCCCATCTCCGACAACATAAACCAACGGCAAAAGATCTTTATGATATAAAGGCTGTTGTTGCACAGTATTTCTCCAACGCCCCAGATCAGCTAATGCCACAGATTCTCCATTGTGATTCATTATTCTGCTAGTCAATAACTGGTCTAAATTAGATTTGCTATTTTGATCCCATTCTAATCTGATTGGAACAGGTGCTAACCATCTTTCCGAATGCAAATAACTCACATCTGA
>PCTP01000169.1 GCA_002770795.1 Gammaproteobacteria bacterium CG22_combo_CG10-13_8_21_14_all_40_8
ATTGTCACCTGAAAATCCAATGTCGTTGATAAGTGAAGTATCAACCAAGGGCTCTCCCGCATTCGCATCTCTGACGCCAGGATTAAAATAATCTTTATTAAACAGATTTTCCACTTTAAGGCTTAGAGTTAACCCTGCATTAGCAACATTATTCAAAACATAATTGGCATCCATCACAAAATAACTTGGAATTTCTCCCAAAGGATTCGTTGCCACGGTGTTGCGTTTACTCACATAGCGCCCAATCAATGTCAGACTACTATCATTTGAAAGAGAAGATGTCATACCTAAATAATATTTTTGATGGGCCAAATCACCAATGCGTCCTCGCCCAATTTTATCGCCGCTAGCCAAATCAAAAATATCTTCCTTCTCTTTCAAATAAAAAGAGGCATAACTCCAAAAATTTACCTCATTTAACCAAGGGACTGATTTTTTAATAGAGAAATAGTAATCAAGCCCAATAACATCACGTACCCCCGCATTTCGTGCACCTCCAGTAAAATTAATCACCGTATTGCTACTTTCAACACCATAGAGACTCAGCCATTGACTGGTTTGACTGGTGGTTCGTGAAACATGCATCTCCATGGTTTTCGATTGCTCAGGGTCAAGCGTTGGATCACTCCCAGAACCAGTCCATGCGCCATATAAGCTGCGAGGGACAGGCTCTTGAAAGGCTTCACCATAGAGTAATTTAACAATATATTGCCCCATAGGTTTCACATATCCCAAACGTAATGTGGTCGCGGTTCCATAAGATGAATTATTATCCACTCGCACTCCTGCATTTACGACACTATCATCTGGAAGCTGATATTTTCCTTGCAGATAAACACCTTTATCTCTCCAAATAATGCGATTACGATTACTATAATCAAATGCTGTTGAGGGAGGTTCTGGAAAAAGGGAGCTGTTAGTAGGGTCTGCCAAAGAGACAGCAATAGGGCCACTATTGGGTAAGTCATAAGCTTTTTGTAAATCTTTATATTCGTATTTAAATCCCGCAACCAACGACCAAGCTTTTTGCGGATTATATTCAAAGTCTTGGAATAATGACCAACCGCGATTTTGAGTTTGCCAATAGCTAAAATGCAACATGCGAGCACTTTGACCCGGCTCTAGATCGATACCGCCAATATTGATGGTTTCGTTAGTTTGGTTGGTTTCGTTCCAAGCTTCCAAATCATGACTATCGTTGGTAATACCATCAAAACGATATCGTAATAATGTTTTGCTAGTTAATTGGTCATTTAACTCTATATGATATTTGCTATAGATATTATATTGAATGCGCGGCCATGTGGAATTTGCAGGAATACGATCTCCCGGATAGATGGTTCCGTAGCCAGAATCTAACATTAAATACTGAGCAGCTAACTCTCCATGCCCACTAAACAAGCGTGCATCAAAACTACGGTGCCCAAGATAAGAAGAAAAGTGATCGGCAACCAACGGCGCTTCATCTAAAAAATCACCCCATTGCTGTCTATCGTTATAACGGCTATCTTGTAACCAATAATTTTGTTCATTATCAATACGTTTATTGAGATTGGCATCTTCCCAACGAGTGGTAAACCTAAAGCCATAATCACCACTTTGATGACAATAACTTAGATCAGAAATAAAACTATCATCTGTGCCATATCCCACATGCCCATCCAAACTGTTGTTCTTTTGGCATTGCTTACGCGTTATGATGTTTACAACGCCCATAGAGGCATTAGCACCATAGACCGATGAAACAGGACCATAAACCACCTCAACACGCTCAACATGGCTCATGGGAAAAGCTGCAAGAGGCGTGGTAATAGAGAAATACATCGTGTTCATAATAACACCGTCAATCATTACCAGATAAGGGCTGCCAATGGTATAGCGGTATCCACGCATATAATTGACATAATAGGAATCACCGTAGGGTCGTATCATTTCCATACCTGGCAGGTCATCAAAGATCTGTGATAAATCTTGATAACCCCGTTTTTGGAAATCATCCTGGGTAAGTACAATGACTGTTGCAGGCGCATCAGCCAAGGATTCTGGGCGATTGGACACCGTGCTTACTTTCACTTGCATCAACTGCTCAAAATTCAGGTTCATAAGCTGTTGAAATTGAGTATCATCATCCGCCCAAGATGCTGTCATCAACAGAAATGAGAGGTTGATAACACCGAGCACTCTGAAGGTAGATCGCATATATGATGCCTATTGCATAGCAATTTTTGAGAAATAATCCTCTTTATTTAAAGATAGCAATAAAACTCAAATAGTCAAAAGAGTGTAAAGGAAAACCAAGAAAATTCATGGAGACATACCAATACTTATTCATCCTGGTTCAATCTCTCGAATATGTCGACTCACAGAAATCCATGCACCTAGCCACCCTAGCAACATACCACTAAACAGCAAGTAGCTAACTTCGTCGAAAGCCATAGATTGAAGTTGAAATCCACTGCCGTAGGCCATGGACAGTTTTTCTACAGGAGATTCTAAAAATGCCAATGCAGCGACAACCATAAACCAAGCTAGCAACGCCCCCCCTAAACCGTACCAAATCCCCGTATAAAGAAAGGGTCTTCTGATAAAACCATTGGTGGCTCCCACTAGTTTAACCACTTTTATTTCATCTCGATGACTATGGATAGCCAATCGAATGGTATTTCCCACAATTAACAGCACAGCGACGCCAAACAATAATGCCAAGGCGTCAATGCCCTGTTGCACAAGAGTCATAATGGCTTGTAGCCTTTTAACCCATTCTAGATCAAGCTGAGCTTTATCCACCAGCGGGAGCTGTTGCAACTCAAGTAACAACTTTTGTGACGCATTCACATCGGAATATTGGTTACTGGGTGTGAGGATAATCACATAGGGCAATGGATTGGATCCCAAATATTGTAATGCATCACCAAACCCTGATCGTTGCTCAAACTCTTTAAGTCCCTCTTCAGGATTAATTAACTGAACTTTGGAGAGATCCCTTCTTTTAGAGAGTTGCTGGCTAAGAGTTTCTACAACGGCTGATTTTGCGCCCATATGTATATAGAGGGTGATTCTGCTGGCATTATCAAATCCCTGAGAAAGCTGTTGAGAATTTTTCAATGCAACCTGTAGTCCAGCAGGCAATGCCAATGCAATCGCCAGCACCGTCATCGACATGATGGTCGCACCGGGTGACTCTAATAATTCCTTTAAGCTTCTTTTGATTTCGCTTTGGTGATGGCGAAACCAAGTGAGGAATTGCTGCTTAAAACCTGGGCCTGAGAACTTAGCCCCTTTGTGAACAGAATGTTGTCGCTTTGGTTTTTGTAGCTTTTTTGAGGATCGAAATACCATTTAAACCCCCTCTGGATGACTAGTAACCACGTTTGCACTCATTTCAACCTGATTAGGATCTTTCGCAAAACCATCTGCAATGATCTGACCGCCTTTTAGGGTTAAAATACGATGATGCATTTTAGCAATCAGACTGAGATCGTGACTGGCAACCAATAAGGTGACACCCACATCATTAAACTGCTCAAACAACCGCATAATCTCACTGGATAATTCTGGATCAAGATTACCCGTTGGCTCATCGGCCAATAAAATTTGCGGTTTATTGACCACCGCTCGAGCAATACCCACACGTTGTTGCTCTCCACCCGACAACATAATAGGCTTTTGCTTTTCCTTACTCAACAAACCTACCTTGTCTAAAGCAGCACGGACTCTTCGAGCCATTTCTTTAGGAGAATATCCTGAGATTTGCAACGGTAACGCAACGTTATCAAAAACGGTACGATCAAATAAAAGTTGGTGATCTTGAAAAATAATTCCCATACGACGACGCATATAAGGAATCTGACTCGGACCGACCCCACTCAAATTTTGCCCAGAAATAAATACCTGTCCTTCGGTTGGACGCTCCATCAAACTAATCAGTTTTAACAAGGTGCTTTTACCAGCACCTGAGTGCCCAGTTAAAAAGCTCATTTCACCTGCTTTTAGATGAAAATCCACCTGATGCAAAGCTTCATGACCACTTTCATAACGCTTTGAAACCTGATTAAAACGAATCATGACTCAATACTTTCCTGAGTATTCGTTTCTTGATCAAACAAAGCCTCAATAAACTGCTTAGAATCGAAAGGACGAAGATCATCAATACCTTCACCCACACCAATAAAACGAATGGGGATAGCAAACTTATCAGCCAATGAAAATAGCACACCACCTTTTGCCGTACCATCCAGTTTAGTAAGGGCTAATCCTGTTAAACCTACAGCCTTATGAAAATGCTCGACTTGATTGAGTGCGTTTTGGCCAGTACCTGCATCCAAAACTAATAGGGTTTCATGAGGCACTGCGGCATCTAATTTTTGCATGACCCTTTTCACCTTGATAAGTTCTTCCATCAAGTTAGATTTGGTATGTAAACGACCCGCCGTATCGGCAATCAACACATCCACCCCCTTAGCTTGAGCTGATTGCATGGCATCAAATAACACGGATGCACTATCAGCTCCGGTATGTTGTGCGACCACCGTGATATGATTACGTTCTCCCCAAACCTGTAATTGCTCAACCGCAGCAGCACGGAAAGTATCCCCAGCAGCCAACATCACAGAAAGCCCTTGCTGTTGATAGCGTTTGGCTAATTTTCCGATGGTAGTGGTTTTACCCACGCCATTAACCCCCACCATTAAAATGACATAGGGCTTTTTGGTGGTATCAATGATGAGTGGCTGATCGACATTTTCTAGCAAGCCAGAAAGTTCCCGTTTTAAAGCACGCCATAAAGCATCAGGGTTAGCCAGTTCTTTTCGAGCCACCTGTTTGGTTAAATTCCCCATGATTTTTTGAGTGGTCTGTACACCCACATCTGCCATAATCAATTGTGATTCAAGTTCTTCCAGCAAGTCCTCATCAATCTTTTTACTCCCCAAAACTAAAGTAGCCAATCCCCCACCCATTTTTTCACGGGTCTTATGGAGTCCTTGCTTCAGCTTGGAAAAGAAACCTGTTTTTTTAATGGGTTCTGGTAAGCTCAAAGTCCCTTCTTCCTCAATGGCAACCATTGAAGCCTTGTCATCAGAGACTAAGGCTTCCGCCATGACAGGTTTTACTTGAATTTCTGGCAGATTGGTAAGTACCTGCTCACTGCTCTCTTCTTTTGGTTTATCACTTTCTGGTGTTTGTGCCGAATTACCTTTAAACCAACGAAAAAATTTATTAGGTGCTTTAGGAGTTTCTTGAGTCATATCTGTTTTTTTTCCTAAAATACGCTATCTGTTGCGATAGCGTAAGGACAATAGCCCTAAAATTCTATTAAATGATGATGTGGGTATAGATTAACATACCGCTTATACCCAAGCTACCTTACTTCACCCAATCCAGTACAGGTGGAATCCTGAAACGCGAACAATTATATGCCCGATGGAACATATTCTTAAACTTAAAATTAAGGGTGACTTTCCCTGGTGGGGCATTTGTTTTGATAAAACATCTAACATGAGGCGTTATCTCGTACCAAGCCTCAGCATACTGAAAAACGTGCTCGTCAGAGTTGAGGCGGATGAACTGGAAAGTGCATGTCGAGAGTGGAATAAAGCTTATGCTCAAGACGACAGCACCTTGGCGATTGATGGCAAAGTCATGTGCAATGCGCTTGATAAAGAGGGACGCCAAACACAAATAATGAGTGCGGTCGGACATAGCAGCGGCATTTGCTACGCCCAAAAAAAGTAGGTACTTTGCTGGTTGGAAAAGGCTCTGATGAAGTCAAACAAACCAATGAAATAAAATATGCACCGATATTATTAGATTAGATCCCAATTAAAAATAAAGACATCACCAGCGATGCATTACATACCCAGGTCAATTTTGTAAAGTATGTGGTTGAAGACAGAAAAGCGCACGTTTATTGTTGTGTTAAAAAAAATCAACC
>PCTP01000269.1 GCA_002770795.1 Gammaproteobacteria bacterium CG22_combo_CG10-13_8_21_14_all_40_8
TTCCGCCAGCTTATTTCCAAGGATTATTTTCAGCGCAGTCAACTCTCGCAGACTTCTTTTTATCGCATGGTTAACAATTCATTGGGACACCCATTTCTTTTTTTTGACAATCTGGGGTATGTTGTCAAAAAAAGGAATGGGTGTCCCAAGATGCTCCTGGTGTCCCAATATGCTCCTGTTTTGTTTTTAACAGGGGGTTTTATGTGATTCTGTAGCGCAACCAGAGAGCACTACAATGAGTAGTAATACAATATCGAATAGCTTCATTTACCCATTTCTTCGTCTAATTCCATATTAGGGGATGACATTATTTAACAATACCTATTTGCAGCATTACCCTTTTATTGTTAGCCAATCACAAAACCTCTCAAGCGTTTTATACTCGCTCCACCTCAAAATTCATGATGAAGACCTTAAACTTTTTTAGGTACATGCAATGAATCCGAGAATCGAGGTCGTTCTTGTTGTTCCATAATAAGAGGTTGAACCTCCCTTAATGATGACTTTGCTCTTTCCCCCAGTTTCACATACTCCTCAGTTCCTTGTTTTTTCCATAAAATTTCTTCATCCGATACCGATTTAATGCGTTTAGCTGGTATACCCATGAGTAGGCTTCTGGGCTCACAAATAAAACCTGATTTGACGAAGGAACTGGCTGCTACGATGGATTCAGTCCCAATCTTTGCATCGTCCATCACGACTGCATTCATTCCAATAAGGGAGTTTTCGCCAATAAAACAACCATGCAACACGGCACAATGCCCTATATGACTATAGGGTTCTAATATGCAGTCCTTGTCTGGGAAGCTATGTAACACACAACAATCTTGTATATTACTATGATGTCCGACGACAATACGGCCAAAATCGCCCCTTAAAACTGCATTAGGACCTATATAGCAATTCTCTTCAATGATAACATCGCCTATAATCTCTGCGCTGGGATGAATAAAGGTATTCTGTTTAACCACAGGAATGAAATCATCAATGGCATAGATAGGCATAAAAGTCTCCAGCTAATTCAATTCAAAATCTAACATCAAAGATAATCAACATGTTAGGCTAGCTCAATTATAAGAGGAATCTGTATGTACAACCATATCATTCTAGAAAAAAATCAAGGCGTTGCCACGATTACTTTAAATCGCCCAGATAGAATGAATAGTTTTATCGTCGACATGCATCAAGAGTTACAACAAGCCTTGGATATGATTGCAAGCGATAATGAAACACGTTGTTTGGTACTCACAGGCTCAGGACGAGGCTTTTGTGCAGGTCAAGATCTCAATGATCGTGCGGTGACAGCGGATGATCAAGCGCCGGATTTAGGTTTGTCCGTGGAGCGCTTTTATAATCCTTTAATTAGACGCTTAACCAGTTTTCCAATGCCGATAATTTGTGCCATGAATGGCGTAGCCGCTGGCGCCGGAGCCAGTGTGGTCATGGCTTGTGATATTGTCATTGCCGCTCGTTCTTCTTGTTTCATTTTGTCTTTTGCTAAAGTAGGATTGGTGCCAGATTCTGGTTGTTCATGGCACTTTGCCAGAGCACTTGGCCTACCCAGAGCGAAAGCTTTAGCCATGTTAGGCAACAAACTTGGTGCCGAACAAGCGGAACAATGGGGATTAATTTATCAGGTAGTGGATGATGAAAACCTGATGACAGAAGCCACTAAGCTCAGCCAACATTTGGCAACTCAACCCACAGAAGCCTTGGCTAGAATTAAAACCTTAGTGCATAGTGCATTTGATTACAGTTTACCTGAGCAACTAGAAAGAGAACGAGCTGCTATGCAACACTTGGGTAAAAGTCATGATTATCGAGAAGGTGTAGCCTCTTTTCTAGAGAAACGTGCGCCCAATTTTAAAGGTTGTTAAGTTATTGTTAAGTTATAAAAGTTGCGATCATGTCTAAATTAATTCTTTTTAACAAACCATTTCAAGTGCTCAGTCAATTTACTGATGCAACTGGGCGCAAAACCCTTGCGGATTATGTCCCAGTAAAAGGCGTTTATCCTTGCGGTAGACTGGATCGCGATAGCGAGGGTCTCCTGTTATTAACAGATGACGGTAAATTACAACATCATTTCAGTAATCCAGTCGCTAAGGTTGAGAAAACCTACTGGGTTCAAGTTGAGGGCATTCCAGAAGAGTCACATTTGCAGCAATTTAGGAAAGGTTTGCTGCTGAAAGATGGCCTAACCTTACCCGCCAAAGTACAACGCATCGATCCTCAAAGTCTTTGGGAGCGAATACCGTCTATCCGTGTCAGGCAAAGTATTCCTGATACTTGGTTAGAGGTTAAAATCAAAGAGGGGAAAAACCGACAGGTTCGCAGGATGACAGCGGCTATGGGTTTTCCAACCTTACGTTTAGTTCGGGTTGCCATTGGCGAGCATCGACTGGAACAACTGAAACCCGGTGAATGGATAGAAAAGCATTGTGAGTGCTGATTCTCCCTCTCCTCTCAATATGATATGATCATCCAATAATGATTTTAATGAAAGCTCATCATGAACAGTAATAAGACTAAACGCGTTATCGTTGGCATGTCCGGTGGTGTTGATTCATCTGTCAGTGCACATATATTAATGCAACAAGGCTATCAGGTTGAAGGTCTTTTCATGAAAAACTGGGAAGAAGATGACACCGATGAGTATTGTTCAGCAGCTCAGGATGTAGCAGATGCGCAAGCTGTTTGTGATAAATTGGGTATTGTGCTTCACACCATTAATTTTGCGGCAGAATATTGGGACAATGTGTTTGAATACTTTCTACAAGAATATCAATCCGGTCGAACCCCTAATCCTGACGTCATGTGCAATAAAGAGATTAAATTTAAAGCCTTTTTAGATTATGCCATTCATTTAGGGGCTGATTATATAGCGACTGGACATTATGTGCGCAGAAATGATGTGGATGGAAAGGTTCAATTGTTAAAAGGCTTAGATGGCAATAAAGACCAATCCTATTTTTTATATACCTTAAACCAAGATCAGCTTTCTCGCTCGTTGTTTCCCGTCGGTGATCTGGAAAAACCTCAGGTTCGCGCTATTGCTGAACAACTGGAGTTGATCAATGCGGATAAAAAAGACAGTACCGGCATTTGCTTTATCGGTGAAAGACGCTTTAAAGACTTCCTATCCCAATACCTCCCAGCTCAACCTGGAGCCATTGAAACAGAGGATGGCAGAGTGGTTGGTGAACACCAAGGTTTAATGTTTCATACCTTAGGACAAAGAAAAGGCTTAATGATCGGTGGTCGAGCCGATTCCGATGAAACACCTTGGTATGTGATTGACAAGGATATGCAAAGAAATGTGCTATTAGTGGGTCAAGGCCATGACCACCCTAAGTTGTTAAGTCGGGGATTAAAAGCGTCGCAACTACATTGGGTTGCAGGTGCAGCCCCCTCTCTCAGTTTCAATTGCACGGCTAAAACTCGCTATAGACAGCAGGATGTAGAATGTCATGTCACTTTGGATGCGACACAACAACAAGCCGAGGTGAGCTTTACTCAATTACAGCGTGCTATTACACCAGGACAATCTGTTGTTTTTTATCAAGACGATCTTTGCTTGGGCGGTGCCATCATTGATGAACGAGTTGCTGATCGCAACGATGAACCTAGCCAATAACCTCCTGTTTAATATGAAAAATCATTTAGGCGCTGAATATGACAAAAAGTAATTTCGACGATCAGATCATCGCTTTGGCTGGTTGCTGTCAAGCGGCTGGCATGGTGTATAAACTGTCTCAAAGCGGTGAGATAGAAGCTGAACTGATGACCATTGCTGTCAATAGTGTCTTAAAACTAGAGGCTCAAAATACTTTAGAGATCTTTGGTGGCATCAAAAACCTGCAGCCCGGTTTAAGGTTATTAAAAGAGCAACTTTACCCTCAAAGTAAGAGGAACATGGATATTGGTCGCTATGTGGCTAATTTATTGAGTTTGCAAGGACAACTGATCCGCTCGGCTGAGTTAGTTAAAACAGTACAAATGCGCTTAACACAAATTAATCGCCAAAAGTCTTTATTGGAAAGAACTGAAGCTGACCAAATCGTAGCCCTCTCAACCCTCTACCAAGAATGTATTTCAACGCTGCCCTTAAGGATTCAAGTGACTGGTCATGCAAGGTTTTTACAAAAAGACCTCGTTCAAAAACAAGTCAGAACAGCCCTGTTTTTTGGTTTGCGTTGCGCACTCTTGTGGAACCAACTGGGCGGGAGAAAACGAGACTTTCTGTTTCGCCGTAAAGCGATGTATCAGCAAATTCAGCAGCATATTCGCTAGAAGAATGCTATGGTACAATCCAAGAAATAAGGTAAACCAAGAAACACCAATTTATTTCAATATTTATACGTTTTTTCTTTATGATCGCAAAGAAATCGTGTATAGTCACGCGCAAATTTGTCCCCCTAATTAATGAGTAAAGTAATGGCAGACTTATCCACATATAGAAACATAGGCATTTTCGCTCACGTAGATGCTGGTAAAACAACAACCACTGAAAGGATCCTGAAATTAACCGGTGAAATTCATAAAATTGGTGAAGTTCATGATGGCGCGGCCACGACTGACTTTATGGCTCAAGAGCAAGAGCGCGGAATTACCATTCAATCTGCTGCAACGACTTGTTTTTGGAACAAGCACCGCCTAAACATCATCGATACCCCCGGACACGTAGACTTCACCATTGAAGTCTATCGTTCATTAAAAGTATTAGATGGCGGTGTCGGTGTATTCTGTGGTTCTGGTGGTGTTGAACCTCAATCAGAAACTAACTGGCGTTATGCAAACGAATCTGAAGTTGCGCGTATTATTTTCGTAAACAAACTAGACCGCATGGGTGCTGACTTCTATCGTGTTGTTGACCAAGTTCAGAATGTACTTGCTGCACGTCCACTGGTTATGGTTCTACCTATTGGTATCGAAGACGATTTCTGCGGTGTTGTTGATTTGCTCCATCGCAAAGCTTACATTTGGGATAACTCTGGTTTACCAGAAAACTACGAAGTCACTGATGTTCCTGCGGATATGGTTGACAAAGTTGAAGAATATCGTGAGCAATTACTAGAAACTGCCTTAGAACAAGACGACGAATTAATGGAAGCTTATTTAGAAGGCACCGAACCTTCTGTTGCTGATATTAAACGTTGTATTCGTAAAGGTACTATCGCACTTGATTTCTTCCCTACTCTTTGTGGCTCTGCCTTTAAAAACAAAGGTGTTCAGTTAGTTTTGGATGCTGTTGTTGATTACTTGCCTAACCCAACTGAAGTTGAGCCTCAGCCTCTAACAGACGAAAATGGTGAAGACATTGGCCGTGTAGCTAAAGTGGATGCCAACGAAAGCTTAAAAGCCTTAGCCTTTAAAATTATGGACGACAGATTCGGCGCATTAACCTTTATCCGTATTTACTCAGGTAAAATGACGAAGGGTATGACTGTTTTGAATACTTTTACAGGTAAAACAGAAAGAATCGGTCGTATGGTTGAAATGCAAGCTGACGAACGTAAAGAAATTGAGTCTGCGGAAGCTGGCGATATTATCGCTGTTGTCGGTATGAAAAACGTACAGACCGGTCACACATTATGTGATCCTAAAGATCCTGTGACTCTTGAGCCAATGGTATTCCCTGAGCCAGTTATTTCTATCGCTGTAGCTCCCAAAGATAAGGGTGGTTCAGAAAAAATGGGGATTGCTATCGGCAAAATGATCGCAGAAGACCCATCGTTCCACGTTGAGACTGATGAAGAAACGGGTGAAACGATTCTTAAAGGAATGGGTGAATTACACCTAGATATTAAAGTAGATATTCTAAAAAGAACCTATGGCGTTGACTTAGAAATTGGTCAGCCTCAAGTAGCTTACCGTGAAACGATTACCAAAATGGTTGAAGATAGTTATACGCATAAG
>PCTP01000172.1:0-413 GCA_002770795.1 Gammaproteobacteria bacterium CG22_combo_CG10-13_8_21_14_all_40_8
ATAAACCCGATTTTCCTGCTAAATTCGTGTTTTGATGCAGTCTTGACACAAAAAACTTCATATCTGTTAAGGGTTTGTTAACGTTTATATGATAATTTCATCTTATCAGGGAGTGAAATATGTTTATGAAATTATCATATAATGAGAGAGAGAAAGCCAGGGCGAGTATACTTGACCTTACAGCAATATCACCAGACGAAGCGGCATATATAATGATAAATGGCGCTGATATAATGGCAAAATATAACTTTGTTGATGGTAACAGATTAAGAATAGCACTTATCCGTCGTGCTCTTTACCAGACAGGCGAACAGGAAGGCGAAAATTTTGGAGAATTGCTTGCAAATGCTGGCAGCATTCTTGAGAAAGCCACTAAAAAGGCTCAAGAAATAGCCAAAAGAGATTCTTCTGTA
>PCTP01000172.1:523-26569 GCA_002770795.1 Gammaproteobacteria bacterium CG22_combo_CG10-13_8_21_14_all_40_8
GAAAACTTGAATAAAGGGGCTAAAGGGCCAAAGGTTTCCTCGCGAGCAATCAACATGGAGCTATTGGCATTGGTAATGATGGTGGGCTCGAAAAAATTCCCCCCCTTGCGGTGAGATTTGCCACCGATCACAACTTTGGCACCTTTTAGAATGGCATCATCCAGATGGCGTTGTACTTTTAAAACGGCATCTTTGTTGATTAATGGTCCAGTGGTCACGCCTGCATCAAGGCCATTTCCAACTTTAAGTTTATCTACGGCTAAAATCAGTTTTTCGGTGAAGGCCTCGTAAACGCCTTCTTGTATATACAAACGATTTGCGCAAACGCAGGTTTGTCCAGCATTACGATATTTTGCGATAATCGTGCCTTCTACGGCGGCATCGAGATCGGCATCATTAAACACAATAAAGGGTGCATTGCCACCTAGCTCCAGGGATAATTTTTTCAAACTGGGGGCACATTGTGCCATCAGTTTGATGCCAACAGCGGTTGATCCCGTGAAGGATAGTTTACGCACCACCGGATTGGCGCACAACTCATCGCCTATGGTTTTAGCATCACCCGTAATCACATTAAACACACCAGCTGGAATGCCAGCACGATGGGCAAGTTCAGCAAGCGCAAGGGCGGTAAATGGTGTTTGTGGTGCGGGCTTGACCACCATGGTACAACCGGCAGCTAAAGCGGGCGCTGCTTTGCGTGTAATCATTGCCGCTGGGAAATTCCAAGGAGTGATGGCCGCTGTCACTCCAACGGGTTGTTTAATCACAATTAAACGTTTATCTCGCTGATGAGCCGGTATGGTATCGCCGTAAATACGCTTGCCTTCTTCACTAAACCATTCAATAAAGGATGCGGCGTAGGCTACTTCGCCTCTTGCTTCTGCCAGCGGTTTTCCCTGTTCTGTGGTCATCAGCATGGCAAGATCATCTGCATGCTCATTCAACAAGTCAAACCAGCACCGCAACAAAGCACCACGCTCTTTGGCAGTGAGTGAACGCCACGCTGGTAAGGCTTTTTCGGCAGCCTGAATAGCTTGCTGAGTTTCAGTCTGACCCATCATTGGAACGCTGGCTATAGCTTCAGCGTTGGCTGGGTTGCAAATTATGGTGGATTCTTTATTGTCTGCATCGCGCCACTCGCCATTGATATAACATTGTTGGCGCAATAACTGGAGATCATTTAATAACAAGGGATGTTCCTCATAGGTAGTCTATTGATTTACACAATTGGCAAAAAATGTGATCTTCTCATTCTGCAACTATTTGTTATATAACCGATGTTTTGAGATCAAACACTCAGCAAAAAAAATTCTCTCTCCCATGAGCTGACAACCCGTCTGAAGTTTTCGAGCTCTGCCTGTTTTACTGCCACAAATCCTCTAGTGAAGGCTTCGCCCAGGTATTCTTTGCAAATATCACTTTCCTCCATGGTTGCCAAGGCTTCTTCCAAGGTTAGGGGAAGATTATTCATGTTTTGACTACGGTTTTCATTGGTTCTCCCCTTTACCGGAACGGAAGGTTTTAGCTTCTCGACCATGCCCAGATATCCACACAACAAACTCGCCGCTATCGCAAGATAACAGTTTGAATCGGCGCCAGGAATTCGATTTTCAATACGACGATTTTGTGGGGAAGATTGTGGGATGCGTAAACCGCAGGTACGATTTTCTTCGCCCCATTCCAAATTAACTGGTGCAGAAGTACCGGGTAAAAAGCGACGGAAGGAGTTCACATTGGGCGCCATTAAGGGAATTAATTCTGGCACGTATCGTTGCAACCCTCCGATATATCCAAAAAACAATGGACTCTCAGTGCCATCTTCTTGGGTAAAGATGTTTTTTCCGCTTTTTTTGTCAAGCACACTCTGATGGATATGCATAGCACTGCCTGGCTGATCAGTGACAGGTTTGGCCATAAAAGTGGCGCATACATTGTGTTTAAGTGCGGCTTCCCGCAGGGTTCGTTTAAAAACAAAGACCTGATCAGCCAGTGATAAAGGGGTTCCATGGCTAAAGTTAATTTCCATTTGGGCCGGCCCGTCTTCATGGATTAAGGTATCAATATCCAATCCTTGAGCTTCACACCATTCATACATATCTTCAAACAGTGGATCATATTCATTTGCGGCATCGATCGAAAAAGACTGTCGTCCAGCCTCGGGTCTACCAGAACGTCCCAATGGCGGCTTAAGGGGTAAATCGTGATCATCACTACGACTGGTGAGATAAAACTCCATTTCTGGGGCAATAATCGGCTCCCAACCTTTTTCTGCATAAAGCGCTAACACTTTCTTTAGCGCATTACGCGGCGATAGCTCAATGGGGTTTCCCATGATGTCATTACAATCATGGATGACTTGCGCGGTCGCCTCTACCGTCCAAGGCAGTAGAAAAACCGCATTTTCATCGGGAACGCAGTTAAAATCAATTTCGGCATCATCCAGCAAGTCGTAACGAGTTTCTTCATCAATTAAATCGCCCGTTACCGTTTGAAGTAAAACACTCTCGGGTAGTCGCATGCCTTTTTCGGAAAGAAACTTATCCACTGGGGTGATCTTTCCGCGCGCTATGCCAGTCATATCACTGATGACACATTCGACTTCAGTTATTTTTTTTTCTTTTAAAAATGCTATTAATTTGTCCATGATATCTCATTTTGCTTGCAGCTCTTCGTTGACAGGCAACACCAAAGGCTTTAAATATTGATTGGTAAAAGGGGTTTTGCTTAACTTTCCACTCGGGGTGCCACTGAACACCCAGCGCAAATTCTGTTGATTCAATCACCGAAAATGCTTCAACTAGTCCATCGGGTGCATAGGCTTCTGGGCGCAGCCCATCACCCAATTGATTCACTCCTTGAGTATGAAGCGAGTTAACTTCTGCGGTCTCACATTTCCATGCATCATGTAGGATTCCACCAGACACCAAACTGATCTCATGAGAAAAACCATATTGTTCATCTAAAGTTTGTTTTTTGTTTTCTCTGTGTTCAATGAAGCCCTCTACTTCATACAATTGCTGATGTAACGTACCGCCAAAAGCGACATTCATTTCCTGAAAACCACGACAGATACCTAATAAGGGTAGTCCAGATTCGATAGCCGCGCAAATAAGGGGTAAGGTAGTTGCATCACGATTGGGATCATGTAGCGTACCTTTGACACTGGCTTCACCCCGATAATGTTGAGGTTCAATATTTGAAGGGGAACCAGATAATAAAAGTCCATCGAGACAAGATAATAGGGTGCGAATAGGTTGTTGATGGCTAAGTGATGGCAACATAAGAGGCCATCCACCCGCACCATTCACAATCGCCAACAGGTATTTCTCGCCCACCAGATTATAATTGTGCTGACCTAGCATCTGATTGCAGGCAACCACGCCAATTAAAGGTGGATCAACATTTGACATAGTTCACCTCAAAATCTATTCATGGGTTCTGGTTTTACACAAACAGACCATCGCATCATCAAAATCCCAGTTTATCGCGCAAAGAGTAATACCAAGCGCCCATTGCTGTTAAAGGGATACGAAACAAGTTACCACCTGGAAATGGGTAATGCGGCAGACTGGCGAAAGCATCAAAGCGCTCAGCTTTACCGCGCAGGGCTTCGGCCAGCACCTTACCAGCCAAATGGGTATAAGTGACTCCGTGGCCACTACAACCTTGCGAGTAATAAATATTATCGCCGATACGCCCAACCTGTGGCAGGCGTGATAAAGTTAATAGGAAGTTGCCTGTCCAAGCGAACTCAATCTTTTTATTTGCCAATTGAGGAAAGGTCTTAAGCATTTTTGGACGGATGATGGCTTCAATATCGTCAGGGTCGCGTGCACCATATACGACTCCACCACCAAACAGCAATCGGTTATCGCCAGAAAGCCGAAAATAGTCGAGCAGATAATTGCAATCTTCAACACAGTAATCTTGTGGAAGCAGACTTTTGGCAAGCTCTGGGGAAAGTTGCTCTGTAGCCACAATCTGACTACCACAGGGCATCGATTTGGCTGAGAGCTCAGGGATTAGGTTGCCTAGATATGCATTGCCTGCAACCACCACAAACTTGGCTTTAACTAATCCATGTGCGGTTTGCACCACAGGATTGGCACGACGATCAACCTTAATAACCGCCGAATTTTCATGAATAATACCACCCAAGCTTTCTACTGCTGCCGCTTCACCCAAAGCAAGATTCAAAGGATGAACATGTCCACCGCTTCTATCGAGCAGGCCGCCTATATAATTTTGTGTTGCCACAACTTCGCGAATACCCTGACTATCGAGAAGCTCTAGCTGTGTATGTCCATAACGCTCCCACAATTTCTTTTGTGTTTCAAGATGACCCATTTGTTTTTGGGTAATGGCCGCAAAAACGCCCCCCTCTTTCAGTTCACACTGAATATTGTATTTGGTTATTCGTTCACGAATAATGCGTCCACCCTCGAATGCCATTAGTCCAAGTAGTTTGCTATGCTCAGGACTCGCTATTCGTTCGATATTATCAATGTCGCGACTATAGCTGTTGACTATCTGTCCACCATTACGGCCAGATGCGCCAAAACCCACTTTGACCGCATCCAGAAGAGTGACTTTGAATCCATTTTCTAATAAAAAAAGTGCGGTTGATAGGCCAGTAAAACCTGCACCTACAACACAAACATCCGTCTCTTCCTCTCCCATAAGTGAGGGGCGTTCAGGAGCCGAGTTGGCGGAATGGGCATAGTAGGAATCAGGGTAGGAAGTGTGTGACATTTGTTACTCCAGGATGATATTTTTGGAGAGGCAGGCCTTTTATTTTTGCATGGCAAAAAATCAATATTGCTTGTTTACAGCATAACGCCTATTCATCAATAAAGTGAAGTGATATTCCAAATTTTAATGCATCTTTATGCAACTCAAGATGGAACTGACTGGCATAGACTAGAATCACTGTCATAACTCATGCTGTTTTATGCTAATATTATCTAAGACATAATACTTTAAGTTTGTGCACAACAAACAAAGTACTATCAACTGATGAGACCCATATGACGAATTCCCACCCAGAAATAAAAGACACCATCATTCAGCTCCTATCCAATTTAGCCAATCCCAAGGAAATTAAGCAATATCTAAAACGTTTTGTCGATGCGGGCCAATCTCACTTTGCCGTGATTAAAGTGGGTGGCGCAATCTTAGATAATGATCTGGATAACCTTTGTTCTTCACTGGCCTTTCTTGAACGCATCGGATTGTTCCCAATAGTTGTACATGGAGCTAGGCCTTAACTGAATAAGAATTTGCAAGAAGCTGGAGTCGCTAGCGAGTTTATCGAAGGGCAAAGAGTCACCAGCGCCGCTGTTTTGAATATTGCTTGTAAAACATTTATTCAGCAAAATCTTAAGTTGGCCAATCGATTACAGGCCATGGGTGTTAAAACAGCCTCTCTAACCAGCGGTGTTTTTCAGGCAACGAAGTCATTGGATGCAAATCTAGGATTTGTTGGAGATGTCTCTGCGGTTGATCTCAGCGCAATTCAGTCTGCTATTGATAGCGGCGCTATTCCTATTATTTCCTCATTAGCCACCACTGCCAATGGTCAATGTCTTAACATTAATGCAGATATCGCCACCAACCAGCTTGCAATAGCACTTAAACCCTACAAAATTATATTTCTCACCGAAACTGGCGGCTTGCTGGATGACAAAGGAGAGATCATTTCATCGGTCAATCTGGTCACCGACTTTGACCATTTAATGCAACAAAGCTGGTTAAATGGTGGAATGAAATTAAAGATCCGCCAAGTTTCTGATATTTTAGATCAGCTACCCGCAACGGCATCCGTATCCATTACCAAACCTCAAAATCTGGCCAAAGAGCTGTTTACCCACAAAGGTTCGGGTACTTTATTGAGAAAGGGCGAATCGATTTTAATCCATAGCCATGTTGAAGACATCGATAAAAACCGGCTTACCGAGTTATTACAAACCAGCTTCCATAAAACATTGGACAAGGATTATTTTTAGTGAAAGCAAATGGGTGTCCTAGATACTCTCTAGATACTCTAGATACTATCCCATAACTTAGGATTATCACCGAACAGTAAAGAAAAGTTTTTTTGGAAATCTTCCAATTGGGTGGCCAAAAAAAGTTGACCACTACAATTATTTCATTGTTAGAAGCTGTAACTTACATTATAGTATGCACAACCTTCAGTCTATTTTAGATGCAAAGGCTATTTAAATTAAATAAGTCGTTTACACAGGAGTTTTTATGCCAGTATCAGGTTTTATAATGTTTTTGACAATGTTTTTGCCATTTCTGCTCATTGTTCCTTTGGTTATGTTCGTTGTGGCTCATAGACAGATGGCTAGAGCACAAACTGAGATGGCTCAACACATTGGTGAAATAGCCAAAAAAATGGACGGTGGTCAATTATAGGATTGAAAAAAGCAATAAGGATGATGTGCATTCGCACTCCACTCGGTTTGGAAGAGGTCTGCATCTCTACCTCGGTTTGTTAGTTTCGGTCTAAAAGTAAAAATTAGCGCCAACTTAACTTACTTTATGCCTTAACGCCGATTCTCCCTCAGAAAAAAATCAAATACTGAGATAAAGACTGAGCTACCCCCATTAATTTCGAAAATATCGGAATCCCCACAAAGCTCAGTGCAATCAGCCCAAATAAAATCATCGTTCCATATTGCTGATTCCATTGTAGGTATTTGTATCCAGCCTGAGGCTTCATAAAATAAGGCAAAATATAATGGCCATCTAAAGGACCGATTGGAAGTAAGTTGAAAAGCATTAACAAGAGATTGATAAGCGCCAGATATTGCAAAAAAAACATCACAAAAGACGTATTTAAAGCATCCATTTGATAATGAACAGCCGCAGCGCCAATATTTAGGGTAATGATGGCAAGGAGTAAATTCATACCCGGTCCAGCAGCCGAAACCCATAAGGACGCTTGGGGGGAGTTAAATTTGCTTGGGTTGATTGGAACGGGTTTGGCATAACCAAAACCGATGGTTGCAACCATGAGTAACCCCATTAAATCTATATGCACCCATGGATTGAGAGTGAGTCTGCCCATTCTTTGGGCGGTGTCATCACCAAAGTGCTTTGCTGTTATCGCATGACCGAACTCATGAAAGGTTAATGAAAGGATGATAGAAAACAATAGCATAGCAAATAATTCATATCGGCCTTGAAACAGTAAATTGATCATAAAGTCATCATTCCAGAGAGGTAAACCAAAAACTTGGTTGTAGAGTGTAAACTAAAATCACTTCCAATGTGATGAAATTGTATTTGCCTACTATAATGATTAGATGACCAATAACAAGGGTTTTCCATGAATTTCCCGCAAAGAAGAATGTTATGACCACTATCTATGAACATGTTCAGGGGGCTTCTTTAGGAACAGTGCTTGCGGGTCAATCCATCATCGACCATCCCGCTTTAAGTATCCATACATTGGAAGAGGCTCAAGCCTTTTTGGAATGTTATGGATATGATTTAGAGATTGATAAAAAGGAAATTGCTTCTCTACGCCTAAAAGCATTAAAGTTTCTGCAAAACACCTTGCTGGATGATAGTTTTCCCATTCCAGAAACCATTAGAAACACTGAAGATATCCGCCATTTATTAATGTGGGCCTCCAACAATCACAAGTCCTCTCGAGCTTTATGGAGTTGTTCCTTACTTCGCATCATGCATACCATTTCGCATTGCAGTTCTTTTTTTAATGATCATTACCAGCATGAAATTCGCCATCAAATTGTCGCTCGTATTGAAAAGCACATTACTAAAGATGACGCAGGTCGTATTTTCTTGGGTGATATAGAATTGGCAGATTTTCAATGCAGACCTTGCAAAACACAGGAATCTGCCACCCTTAAACTGCTTCACAAGCCTGAAAATGTCACTGCGGATATTTTTGACTGGATAGGGTTGCGTTTTATTACGAAATATCGCTTGGATGCAATTAAAGTTTTAGTGTTCCTCAGGGAAAACAATGCGGTGATGTTTGCCAATGTTAAACCATCCCGCTCTCGAAATTCTTTGCTAGACATTGAATGGATGAAAAAACAGTTTTTAGATACCAATTATGAGGATTTAAAGTTAGCGCTAGAGGAAATGGACTACCCGCAAGAGCAAGGTAAACCGATTGATAACGTTCATACCACCTCGAATTATCATGCTGTTCAGTTCACTTGTCGGCAACGTATCAATATTTTAGGCCCTCGTGGTCATCGTATTAATTTCTTCTTCCCTTTTGAAATCCAAATTATGGATCAAAAAAGCTATCATGAGAGCCGACTCGGTGATGCCTCTCATGAAATGTACAAACGGAGACAATTAGAGACTGTGAGGAAACGAGTTTTAGGCAAACTTTATAAAAAATATGTAGAACATGTTCAATTTAGCAAATAAGCGTCGAATCAAGCCAAAAATTTATTTTCTGCTATCCTAAAAGAAGTCGTGATTATTAGAAGGAGAGTTGAATGGCTCTTATATTAGGGGGCATAGTTGTTTTGCTGTCGGTTTTTGGGGGGTATGTGCTCTCCCATGGAAATCTGTTGGCTTTATGGCAACCCTATGAAATATTGATTATCTGTGGAGGAGCTTTGGGATCGTTAATTATCTCTAACCCTTTTCATGTGGTGGGAAGAATTTTTGTTCTTATCCCAAAATTATTAGTGGGTTCACCATTTTCCAAGACCATGTATATGGAAACCATGGGGCTTATGTTTGAATTATTCAATAAAATTCGCAGAGAAGGGCTTATTGCTATTGAAGGTGATGTAGATGAGCCAGAAGAAAGCACCATATTTAAGAAATATCCATTAATTTTGCGAGAAGCGAATGTATTGATATTTATCTGTGACTATCTTCGCCTTATGGTGGTGGGGGATATGACCGCTTATGAATTGGACAATTTAATGGATGTGGAGTTAGAAGGACAATATGAAGAGCTCATAAAACCAGCCCATGCCGTAGCAAAAGTGGCTGACTCATTACCTGGCTTTGGTATTGTAGCGGCGGTCTTAGGCATTGTGATTACCATGGCTTCTCTTGGAGGGCCACCGAATGAGTTAGGGGCTCACGTTGCGGCTGCTTTAGTTGGAACTTTTCTCGGTATTTTAATGGCTTATGGCTTTGTTGGCCCCTTCGCGCATGCGATTGAACATTATGTGGAACATGAAACTCAATTTTACAAATGCTTAAAAACCTCCATTGTGGCGGCAGTAAACGGTATGCCTCCGCAAATAGCCGTTGAATTTGGCAGAAAAACCATCCCTATGAATGTACGTCCGTCATTTTTAGCACTTGAACAACGGATCAGGATGAATTAAGGGTGAAAACGAATCAGCCTATTATCATTAAAAAAGTCAATAAAGGAGGCCATAAGCATCATGGCGGCTCATGGAAAGTGGCATTTGCTGATTTCGCCATAGCCATGATGGCATTTTTTATGGTGATGTGGTTGGCCAACTCCGCTACCCCTCAACAGAAGCATTATATTGCTGGTCACTTCAAAGATCCTGGTGGTGCACTCATTGGCCCAGGTGGGGCTGATAGTGCATTAATTCCATTGGAAGCACCAAAAGGGGAAAAAGAAAAAGAAAGTAAAGATCTGCCCTCGGCTCCCCAAGGAGATGTGTTACAGCAAGCAGCTGAATTAGAAAAACAACGGTTACAAATTTTAGCCAACAGGCTCAATAAAATGGTGGAAGAAAATTCAGCATTCCAGGATATTAAAGAGCAAATCCATGTCGATATTGTTCCAGAAGGTGTCAGAGTTCAAATTTTTGACGAAGAAAACAGACCGATGTTTTTGGGGGGACAAGCGCAAGTCCAACCCTTTGCTCGACTCATTTTACAAAAATTTGCCACAGTGATTGCCAAGGTGCCCAATAAAGTAAGTGTTACGGGGCATACGGATGGCATTCCTTATGCGGGTCGCCCCAATTACACTAATTGGGAGTTGTCTACGGATAGAGCCAATGCAGCTCGCCGCCAATTGGTGGCTGGCGGCCTACCTGTTGACCAAATAGCAAAAGTTGAAGGACTGGCTGACTCTTTATTACTTGATCAAAGAGATCCAAACAACCCCATTAATCGTCGAATTAACATTATTGTCTTGAAAAAATCGGCTTCTGATGCCATTGAACAAAGTGCATTGGCGACGGAATTACAAGACATTGCTGATGAGGTCAATAAAGAGCTACCTGATAATTGATCTTTATACGCTTGTTGCAATCAAGCATTCTGAGCTAGCACGGGTATAATAGCTTAAAGACGGCGATAATAATTTGCCGGGTTAGTTTCTAAACAAAAATATAATTTAAGAGGTTTCAATGAAATTTTTACATAGCATGATTAGAACCTCTGATCCTGAAGCAACAGAACGCTTTTATACTCAAGGTTTGGGATTAAAAGCACTCAAGAAAACCGATTATCCCGCAGGCAGGTTTACCCTCTATTTTTATGGAGAGGGTGACCATATGCCCATGGTCGAAATTACGCACAATTGGGATGCTAGAGAATACTCTTCTGGTGATCAATTTGGTCATTTAGCCTTTGAAACACCCAATATTTTTCAGGCCTGCGCACAGTTGCAAAAACTAGGTGTGGATATTCTGCGCCCCCCCTCGAGATGGCTATATGGCATTTATTAAAGATCCCAATGGGATCTCCATCGAACTGTTGCAAGCGGGTGAGGCTCTAGCCCCCATTGAACCTTGGGAAAGCATGCAAAATCAGGGAAGTTGGTGATTTTAGGTTGAGTCTCTTAAAAAAACGAATTTTTTGGTAAAAATATCCCGAATAAACATTTTTTCGGCTGAGCAATTTGTGGCAATTTGTGAATATAAGAGTAAAATAGCCACCGATTAGTCGCCTAAAGAAGCACCCTCAATTATTAATTTTACGGGACCAGAAACTTGAAACCCACAGACTCTAAAAATCCAGAGTATTTTCACAAGGTCGTTGATTGCCAACACGCTTGTCCAGCACATACTCCGGTACCTGAATATATACGTCTGATCGCAGATGGTCGTTACGATGATGCCTACATGGTGAACTGGGAATCGAATGTATTCCCTGGTGTGTTAGGTCGAACCTGTGATCGTCCCTGTGAGCCAGCTTGTAGACGCGGCAGAATAGACGAAGAGCCAGTGGCTATTTGTCGTTTAAAGCGTGTTGCTGCTGATAACAAAGATGACAATATCGCTGATCGTATGCCAAAAATTCCTTCTCAAAAGAATGGTAAAAAAGTGGCGTTGATTGGAGGTGGCCCTGCTTCTTTAACAGTTGCTCGTGATTTAATGCCCTTAGGTTATCACATTGATTTATATGAAGATCAAAGCAAAGCGGGTGGCTTTATGCGAAGCCAGATCCCTTCATTCCGTTTACCTGAAAAGGTGCTTGATCAAGAAACAGGCTTTATCCTCAACATGGGTGTGGTTAGCCACTTCAATACCTATGTGAAAAGCCTGAAAGAAATTTTAGCCAAAGGTTATGATGCAGTCTTTGTGGGAACTGGCGCGCCAAGGGGCCGTGATTTACCCAAATTAGAAGGCCGTCAAGAAGCCGATGCAAATATTCATATTGGTATTAACTGGTTAGCCAGCGTTGCCTTTGAACATACCAGCAAAATTGGCAAAAACGTGTTGGTTTTGGGTGGGGGTAATACCGCCATGGATTGTTGTCGTACCGCTCGTCGCTTAGGCGGCGAAAATGTGCGTGTTGTGGTGCGTAGTCCTAAAAACGATATGAAAGCGTCTCCATGGGAAATTGAAGATGCGATCCATGAAGATATTCCCATATTTGAAAATCATGTGCCAAAAGCCTTTATTACCGAAAAAGGCAAATTGGTCGGCATGGAGTTTGAAAAAGTGCGTGCCCTATATGATGACGCTGGCAAGCGCTCATTGGTGTCAATGAATGAAGCCCCTGTTTTCATGGCTTGTGACGATGTATTGATGGCTTTAGGTCAACAAAATGCATACCCTTGGATTGAAAAAGATTTAGGTATTGAATTTGATGCGTGGGATATGCCCGTTGTGGATAAAACCACGCATCAATCCACTTTAGCCAATGTATTTTTTGGTGGCGATGCCGCTTGGGGGCCAAGTAACATTATTACTTCTGTGGCTCATGGTCACCAGGCTGCGATTTCTATACACAACTATTGTGATGGCAAAGATGTTTTTGAGCGTCCAGCACCTGGTGTGAATTTGGTGAGCCAGAAAATGGGCTTCCATGAATGGATTTATGATGCCCATGTTTCTGACGATGATCGTTATAAAGTGCCCTTAGCCGAAAAAGCTAAAGCTCTCACCAATCGCCTCATGGAAGTCGAACTGGGTTTTGATACTAAAATCGGTTATGACGAAGCTATGCGTTGCTTAAACTGCGACGTGCAAACCCTATTCACCGAAGCCCGCTGCATTGAATGTGATGCCTGTGTGGATATATGTCCTACGTCTTGCATTAACTTTATTGAAAATGCCGAAGAAGCAGCGTTAAGACCTAATTTATTAATCCCAGCTAAAAATCTCGACCAAGCACTTTATGTCTCTGATGTATTAAAAACAGAGCGTGTCATGGTAAAAGATGAAAACGTCTGTTTGCATTGCGGCTTGTGTGCTGAAAGGTGTCCAACAGGCGCTTGGGATATGCAGAAATTTTTATATACAGTGACGAAGGCAGGCTAATTATGCACAAAATAACATCCGTTAATGATTTTGTTATTCGCTTTGCGAATGTGAACGGTTCAGGTTCTGCCAGCGCCAACAATTTATTTGCTAAATCAGTATTCCGTTTAGGTATTCCAGTCAGCCCTAAAAATATTTTTCCCTCTAATATTCAGGGATTACCCACTTGGTACGAAGTGAGAGTCAATGAACATGGCTACTTAGGTCGTCGCGGTGGTGTTGATTTTATGGTGGCCACCAATGGGCAAACACTAAAACAAGACTATGATGAAGTTTTACCTGGAGGCTATTTTTTCTATGACTCCACAAAAAACTTACCTCATGGATTTGAGCGCAAAGATATTACTGAGATTGGGCTACCATTAACCGCAATTACCAATACGGAGTATTCAGATCCAAGACAGCGTCAACTCTTTAAAAATATTATCTATGTAGGCGCTTTGGCCTATTTGTTCAGTATGGATTTTTCGGTCTTTACCGATTCCATTAAACAACAATTTAGTAAGAAGCCTAAACTTATTGAGCCAAACATTCATGCCTTAGAGTTAGGTTACAACTATGCCAAAGAACATCATACAGATGCTTGTGCTATTTCTATCGAGCGTAGAAATAATGTTGGTGATAGCATTTTGATGGATGGTAATAGCGCAGTCGCTTTAGGTGCGGTGTATTCTGGCGCAACGGTTGTGGGCTGGTATCCAATTACGCCATCTACCTCTGTGGTAGAAGCTTTTGAAAAATATGCCACTAAGTTTAGAATGGATAAAGAAACAGGCAAGAAGAACTTTGCCATTATGCAAGCCGAAGACGAACTGGCTGCTATTGGTATGGTGGCAGGCGCTACTTGGAATGGTGCCAGAGCCTTTACGGCAACGTCTGGCCCTGGTCTTTCCTTAATGAATGAGTTTATCGGTTTAGCTTATTTCTCTGAATTACCCATAGTCTTAGTGGATATTCAGCGTTCAGGCCCAAGTACTGGTATGCCAACAAGAACACAACAGTCGGATCTCATCTTAGCCGCCTATGCCTCTCATGGTGATACCAAACATGTGTTGTTATTCCCTTGTGATCCAAGAGAATGTTTTGAAATGGGCGCAGATGCCTTCGACTTGGCCGATCGTCTACAAACACCGGTGATGGTGATGAGTGATCTAGACTTAGGTATGAACGATAATATGAGCCCTCCATTAAAATGGGACGATGAGCGCCGATATGATCGCGGCAAAGTATTAACCGCAGAAGATCTCGATAACGCCAAGCAAGCTTGGGGACGTTATTTAGATGTGGATGGTGATGGTATTCCTTATCGAACCTATCCCGGCACTCACCCAACAAAGGGTTCATATTTTACTCGCGGTTCTTCTCATGATGAATATGCTCGCTACACCGAGGATGGAGACACCTATGCCAAAGGTATGCAGCGTTTATTAGTGAAATGGGAAACGGCTAAAACTCTAGTACCTACACCACACACTCGATTACGCTCAGAAAAAAGTCGTTGGGGCGCTATATTCTTTGGTACGAGTACACATGCTTCTTATGAGGCTATTAGCAGCCTGAACAAACAGGGTGTTGCTATCGACAGCATGCGTATTCGAGCCTTCCCGTTCCAAAAAGAAGTGAAAAGCTTTATTGATAATTACGAGATGGTATTTGTTATCGAACAAAATCGTGATGGACAAATGCGTACCTTATTAATTAACGAATGCGGTATCGTTCCACAAAAGTTAGTCTCTGTACTCAATATTGATGGTATGCCCATCACTGCGAGATTTATTGCAAAACGCATCTCTCAAGTTTTATCGAACGAAAACGTCGTTTCGTTACAAACTGCTGAGACTGAGGAATAAATAATGACCTATATTCGACCCAATTTTCGTCACCCGGATCTTCCTACAAACAGTCTTGGGCTGACCCGAAAAGACTATGAAGGTGGACTCTCTACACTTTGTGCAGGTTGTGGACACGACTCTATCAGTAACGCCATTATTCAAGCCTGTTTTGAATTAGCCATTGAGCCTCATAAGGTGGCAAAAATGTCTGGTATTGGTTGCTCCTCTAAAACCCCAGCCTACTACTTAGGTAAGTCTCATGGATTTAATTCGGTTCATGGTCGTATGCCCTCAGTTGCTACGGGTGCAAACTTAGCCAATAGAGATTTGATTTACTTGGGTGTCTCGGGAGATGGCGATACCGCCTCCATCGGTATGGGACAATTTACCCATGTAGCCCGTCGTAACCTTAATATGGTTTACATCGTGATGAATAACGGTTGCTATGGCCTCACCAAAGGTCAAGACTCTGCCACCACGGATAAGGGATCTGCGAGTAAAAAAGGGCATCCTAATACTTTTGAATCCATTGATCTTTGTTCTCTGGCATTACAACTGGGCGCTGGATATGTAGCCAGAAGTTTCTCGGGTGATAAGCATCAATTAGTACCCTTAATTAAAGCGGCTTTATCTCATGAAGGATTCGCCTTTATTGATGTAATTTCACCTTGCGTCACGTTTAATAATGTTCCTACCTCAACCAAAGGTTATGAGTATGTGCGAGATCATCTTTCTGCTACTGGCACCTTTGATTTTGTCCCTATGCGTCAAGAGATCACCACCTCTTACCCAGAAGGCACCACAAAATCTATTAGCATGCATGATGGCAGTGTGGTAGAACTGCACAAAGCAGATTCTAGTTTAGATGTGAGCTCAAGACGTGAAGCACTTAGCGCACTTGAAAATGCACGTCATGATGGAAAAATATTAACCGGATTGATGTATCTGAATCCAGAAAGCACCGATTCTCATAATATGCTGCACACCACCGATATCCCATTGTGCCAACTTAAGGAAGATAAATTGTGCCCTGGCAATGCCCAATTAGCGTTCATTAATGAAGCATTAAGATAAGAAAATCACCACTCAGTAATAGCCAAACAACAGCCAAGATACATCTTCTTGAAAAGGAAGATGTATCCACGGATTAGAGGGAGATAGAAGATAAATGAATATTAACAAGCTGTTATTAGCGGTATTAGTGCTCATCCTAAGTACCGGTTTAATCGCCAAAGACAAAAAAATCGCTCATCCTACCCCCATGAATCCCGAACTTCTTCTCAAGTCTATTACAGAATACGCCGATGAAGAAAAACTGGAACTCAATAAAAACCTAATCAGCTTTCACTATAAAAAAATAAACCTCTACTGTATTTTTGATACCAAAGCCGACCGTATGCGCATTATTAGCCCCATCGCACAAGCCGGAAAAGTCCCTCCAGAACTTTTAATCAATGCCCTTAAAGCCAACTACCACACCGTATTAGATGCCCGTTACGCCATAGGCGATGATCTGCTCTACTCCGCCTTTATCCACCCTTTATCCCCATTAACCGTACCTGAATTACAATCCGCCATCCTCCAAGTCGCCACCGCAGCAGCCACCTTTGGAAGTTCATTTACCAGCGGTGAATTAATGTTCCCTGGACAGGGTGAGGCTAAAAAAGAAACCCGATCTGCTGAGAAGGATCCGCAGACTTAGATATAAATTTGTTCCGGTTACGCCAAATTCCCGAAGTTCAAAAAAGTTCAAAAACGAAGAACTACAGCATCAATTCAGCCTGGCGAACCATCCATTCATCCATTCAACATCAGCATCGCTACATTGGACGATGCCCGCTTGCCAAAGGCCAAAAACTAAGGCATGGTCGTCGTGGCAGCTCTCATCCAAACCGAGTGAACATCCTTATTGCTTGCTCGTTTGCATCTGATGGATAATAACCGCTAATTTTGCGGTCACTGCAGCAATATTGATTTTTGGATCACAAGCACAGTTGATGCGAATAAAATGATTAAATTTTTGGCTGGCACTAGAAAGCTGTCCTGGAATAATGGCAATATTGGCTGCAATGGCTTTTTTAAAGAGCTCAAAACCATCAATGTTTTTGGGTAACTCTATCCAAAGAATACATCCACCTTGGGGCCTGGAGATCCTTGTTTCTGCGGGGAAATACTGAGTGATCGCTTGCTGAAATTGATACATCTGAGTGGCTAATTGAGCCGTAAATTGCCGTAGATAACGGTCATACTTTCCACTGCTTAAAAACTTTGCCACAATTAATTGAGTGAGATTGGGCGCGCTGATATTACTAAAGGTTTTGAAGTAACTCACCTCCTTATAAAAAGCACCAGGGGCAATCCACCCCACACGCAGGCCAGAAGCGATGGTTTTTGAAGCAGAGGAACAATAGAGTACCAATCCTTTGGTGTCAAAAGCCTTGCAGGGTTTGGTTCTGGATCCGTCGAAGGAGAGATCACCAAATAAATCATCTTCAATTAACGGGATGGATTTACCAGCCAGCATACTCACCAATCTTTGACGATTTTCAATGGGCATATTCGCTCCCAAGGGATTGCTGAATGTAGGGACGATGGCGACGGCTTTAATATCCCATTGTTCTAATGCCAACTCCAAAGCTTCGAGACTCATGCCATCAACAGGATGACATGGGATTTCCAGCGCCTGATAGCCCAGGGATTCAATTAATTGAAATAAACCCACAAATCCAGGTGACTCAATAGCAATGGTATCCCCTTGTTTGGCCACAGCGCGTAAACAGATCGATAAAGCTTCAAGACAACCATTGGTGACAATGAGATCATCCGCTTGTACCTGACAGCCATTCTCACTCATACGCTTAGCCAGCGCTTGGCGCAGCAAAGAATGACCGGGGGAAAAATGCACATCCACAATATCATTGATCTGCACTTTGATGATCTGCGTGGCTATCTGTTGTATTGCCTTTTTCGGGAAATATTGCGCAGCAGGATAAGAGGTCCCTAGGTTAATGGTATTGGGTTCATCACATTGATGAAAAATACCACTGGCAATTTCATGAATTTTAATGGATTTTGGCAGCAAAGGAATTAAAGGGGTATGAATCACTTTTTGCTGATCAGCAGGCATTTTAACGTAACAACCTGATTTGGGCCGAACTTCAATAAGCCCTCGAAGTTCTAACTCCTCTAAAGAACGCTGTACTGTGGCAATACTAATTTTACGCTGAGTAGATAATAATCGAATTGAGGGGAGTTTATCACCAGGACGATAAACACCTTTAAGAATCAAATCTCTTAAATCATCGGCAACTTGCTCATACAGTTTGACCACAAAGACTCCCAAAAAAACAGTACAGATTTGTTTGAAATAATAAATACAGTATACAAATTATAAAGCTGTACTGCAAATATTAATATATTTCTAAATCTGTAATGCTTTCGATTTTGACGCTAAACTGACTTTTCTATTAGATAACATACAACATGAGGTTTACAGATGAAATCCGCTTTGAATATTGTCGAAAATTTTCCGCTACCCTACCTATCAAAAACACCAGATGCGCAGGGTATTATCCATTATTCAAATGAGGAGAATGAAACCTGGGAAATTTTGTATGAGAGACAAATTAAGCTTTTAAAGAGCCGTGCTTGTGATGAATTTTTAGAGGGGTTGGATTTGTTAAAGATGGATGGCCAGGCTATTCCACAATTACCCAGCATCAATAGGTCCTTGCAAAGCTTAACAGGCTGGCAGGTGGAAAGAGTGCCTGCATTAATTGGTTTTGATCGATTTTTTAATCTGTTGGCGAATCGAAAATTCCCTGCAGCTACCTTTATTCGACGAAAAGAAGAGATTGACTATATTCAAGAACCCGATATATTTCATGAACTTTTTGGTCATTGTCCATTATTAACCAATCAGGATTATGCCGATTTTTCACAACATTATGGGGAATTAGGTCTTGCTGCCAGCAAAGAAGATCGACGCATGCTGGCTCGACTCTATTGGTTTACCATTGAGTTTGGGCTTTTACAAACCGAGTCTGGTGTTAAAATCTATGGAGGTGGTATTCTTTCCTCTAAAGAAGAATCCTGTTATAGCTTAGAGAGTTCAATACCACATCGACAGCCTTTAGACATTTTAGAGGCGTTTCGTACTTTTTACAGAATTGACCAACTCCAAAAAAATTATTTTGTTATCGAGAAATTGAGCGACTTACAACAGATTATTGAGAGCGATTTACCGGGGTTAATTCAGCAAGCCAGAAGCCTGGGGATGAAACCATCGGCTTATGCACCAAGAGAAAATGCTGCTTGTTAGGTTAGACATGAAATCTGTTTAGGAGAAAATCAGTGAGTCAGTTAAATCAAAAAAGTTGTGAAGCCTGCCATGTCGCTGCGGAAACTGTCAAGATAGAAGAAATGGAAGCTTTGTTGCAACAAATACCTGAATGGATCGTTCAAAAACAAAATGGTATCGCTCAATTAGAAAGACAGTATCACTTTAAAAAGTATAAAACAGCCGTTGAATTTGCCAATAGCGTGGCAAACTTAGCCGAAACGGAAAACCATCATCCAGCTCTATTGATTGAATGGGGTAAGGTACAGGTTTCATGGTGGACCCATGCCATTAAGGGGCTGCATCAAAATGATTTTATCTGTGCCGCTAAAACCGATAATTTGTATGCCATGTTCAAGTGAAAGCTGGTTAATCACTACAGAAGATGTTGCGTATCTTCTGTAGTGATTCCGAAAAAATTAGATCTAATTTCATTGTATCTAAAGATCTGCACCCTTCTCACTTTGGTTTGTTTGAGATAGAAAAGTATCAGCTAGATGGGGATAATGTTTTTTAAAGTTCTCATAAATAAACTCTACAGGTACCTCAGCAAAAGCACCATGATCAACTATATACTCCATATATTTTTGTCCAGAAGCTGTGTACTCTTGAAAAATAGCCTCATGTTCTCCATCGAAATCAAGGGGGGTGATATCAAATTTTTCACAAAGCTCAAGATTAAAAATAGGTGTGGCTTTTATCCATTTTTTATGAAGATAGATCTCAGCATAACCATGCATGGAAAAATATCGGGTACCAATTAAATCCAATAACTTTTGACTGGAAATATGATTTTCAACATCCGCAAAACCAATGCGAGCTGGAATTTTAAAATAGCGACAAAGTGCAACCATCAATGCAGCCTTAGGAATACAGTAAGCTTCAGCCTGGCTTGCAGCAAATGAAGCTTTTAATGATCGCTTTCCTTGTGCAATGGTATAGGGATTATAACGTATGTTATCTCTCACCAAATAATAAATTGAAATCGCTTTTTGTTTTTTGGTGCGCCCCGTTACCAGCAAAGAGTACGCCAGAACAGCAGGATGTGAATAATCAATATATTCTGATTCCTGCAAATATTTATTCTTGTTGTTCCTCATGCTATTTATCATCCTCTCTATCATGTAATTGCTTATTTTGGGTAGCACAGAAGATCACTTTATTTTCTATCAGTTGCTGGATGTGGTGTTGAGGGTAATTTAATGCCATCATGATGTCTAAACTGTCTTCTCCTAATAATCTTCCACATTGTTTTCTCAATACTTGTTCAGAAAACTTAATCGCAGGAGCAATTTGTTTCACCTGTGTTTTGTTATCAAGCGCTATATCCATACACATATTTCTTGAAACAAACAGGGGGTGTTGAGAGGCTTCAAGAATAGTCAGGACAGGCTCAACACAACAATCAACAGCCTCGAATAATTCAGTCCAATACGCAAGATCATGCTCAGCAATTAAATCTTGGATAGCTGTTTTAAGTGCAGATCTTTCTTCTACGCTTCCTTGAAAAGAACATAACCAGTCTGGGTGTCCCAAAACATCAAAAAAACGTAAAGCAAATTTTTCTTCCAATATCCCAACAGAAAGATATTGGTGATCAGCAGTTTGATAGTAATCATAACAACTCCCTCCATTAAGGAGTTCACTTTCAAGTTCTGGACTTTCAGCGGTTGCTAAAGCGACAGCGCCAGAGAGTGCATTTAAACTAAAGACACCGTCAGCCATGCTAATATCCAGATATTGTCCTATACTCGTTTCATTGCGTTCAATGATGGCAGCAAGAATAGCCATCACGGCATGTTGTGAACCAGCAGCCAAATCCGCAATTT
This sequence comes from Gammaproteobacteria bacterium CG22_combo_CG10-13_8_21_14_all_40_8, assembly GCA_002770795.1. Classification (GTDB taxonomy): domain Bacteria; phylum Pseudomonadota; class Gammaproteobacteria; order Enterobacterales; genus 21-14-all-40-8. Next base: position 21,234 of record PCTP01000172.1, read on the forward strand.
GGGTACCACTTAAAACAGGCCCTGTTGATTTTTTACCGCTATAACTCGCCAATCCACTGACAGCCAAATAATTAATATCATGACCTGCTTTGTTTTTATAAGGGCCTGTTTGACCATAACCCGTAATGGAACAATAAATGATTTTTGGATTGATTTTTTTTAAACTCACATAATCCAGTCCAATCTTTTGCATGATACCTGGCCGAAATTGTTCAATAACAATATCATATTCCTGCACGAGTTTATGAATAACTGCTTGCCCTTGATCGTTAAATAAATCCAATGCAAGAGATTTTTTATTTCGATTCAATGAAAGATGTGCATAAGATTGTTTCTTAAAAAATGGGGGTAATAATTTCACCAAATCAGGTCGATTAGGCGACTCTACTCGTACTACTTCCGCCCCCATGTCAGCCATCAACATGGTCGCATAAGGGCCAGGTAATAGATTGGTAAAATCTAATATCTTGATATTTTTTAATGGGCCGGCATGGGTATGAGGTGACATAAAAGTTACTGAAATAAAGAACGAGAAATAATCAATTTCATTACTTCACTGGTTCCTGCATAAATTTTCTGAACACGTGCATCGGCATAAGCTCTAGCGACAGGGTATTCCCACATATAACCATAACCACCATGTAATTGCAGGCATTCATCTAATACTTTGCATTGAACTTCTGTCGCCTGTAACTTAATCTTTGCGGCTGTGGCGGCATCTAGACTTCCTGCAACATGCAATTCCAAACATTTATCCACAAAAACACGGGTTGAGGTAACGTCTGTTGCCGCTTCAGCCAATTTGAATTGAGTATTTTGAAAACTTGAAAGTGGTTTTCCAAAGGCTTTCCTTTCAGAAACATAAGCAATGGTTTGCTGTAAAATAGCCTCGGTATTGGCAATGGCTAATATGGCGACGGAAAGTCGCTCTTGAGGCAACTCATCCATTAGGTAGTTAAACCCCTGATTTAATTCTCCCAATAAATTTTCCTTGGGTACAAGAACATCTGTAAAAAACAATTCAGAGGTGTCTTGTGCTTTCATGCCAATTTTTTTAAGATTTTTTCCTTTAGAAAAGCCTTCTCTATGGGATTCCACTAAAAATAAACTAATACCTTTTGAGCCTGCAGTAGGCTCAGTTTTAGCAACCACAATGACTAAATCGGCTAATTGACCATTAGTGATAAAGGTTTTTGAACCATTGATAATATAGTTATCACCTTCCAATACAGCCGTTGTTTTAATCCCTTGCAAATCAGATCCCGCACCAGGTTCTGTCATCGCAATCGCCATAATAATATCGCCATTGACAGTCCCTGGCAGAAAGGCTTGCTTTTGTTGTTCGCTGCCATAATTTAAAAGGTAAGGAACTGCTATATCTGAATGTAATCCCCAGCCAATACCTGACAACCCAAGCTTGGTACATTCCTCGGTTATAATAGCATTGAATTTAAAATCGGCTCCAGCGCCACCATAAATCTCAGGCACTGTGGGTGACAAAAAACCTTGTGTGCCTGCTTTGCGCCAAAGCTCACGATCGACTTGACCATCCTGTTCCCATTGTTCATGAAAAGGAACCGCCTCAAGCATTAAAAATTTATGCACCATATCTCTAAAGAGTTCATGGTCACTATCAAACAATGTTCTAGGAATTGAATTGATGTTTGGGTACATACTTAAAACCTCTGGTTGTTTTGCGCTTTTTCAAGCAGCAGTTGTGGCGGCGTAAATCTTTTACCATATGCATCTGAAAGCTGGCAGGCTTGGCTTAAAAATTCTTTAACTCCGATATAATGAATATATTGCACCACACCACCTGTCCATGCTGGAAAACCAAAACCAAAAATTGAACCTATATTGGCATCATGAGAAGAGGTTAAGACGCCTTCTTGTAAACATTTGATACTTTCCAGGGCCATAATGGTTAACAGTCGTTTTTGAATTAGATCTAAACTGATTTGCTGAGTTTCTTGATAAAACGCCGTCTTTAAACCAGACCAAAGAGATTTTTTCGCTGTAGCTGGATAATCATAAAATCCTGCCCCCAACAATTTACCCGTTCTCCCCATTGCCAGCATTCTATCAATCACCTTGTCTGCAGGATGTACAGGCGCATGCACAGCTTCTGCCAGGCAATCCTCTGTAGTTTGACGACGAATTTTTTCTATTAGGGTTAAACTCACTTCATCGGTAACGGCTAATGGGCCAACGGGGAATCCTGCCAAGGCGGCACCGTTTTCTATAGAGGCCGCAGAAATGCCTTCACCTAACATGGCCATACCTTCTTTCACATAGGTTGCAAAGACCCTAGAGGTAAAGAACCCTCGGCTATCATTAACCACGATAGGTATTTTGCCAATTTGTTGCACGAAATCATAGCTATGCGCTAGCGTTTCTTGAGAGGTATTTTTTCCTAAAATAATTTCTACTAAAGGCATTTTATCTACGGGTGAAAAGAAATGTAAGCCAATGAATTTTTCACTATTTCTTGATGCTTTTGCTAAACTGGTAATGGGCAGGGTAGACGTATTAGAAGCAAAAATAGCTTCTTTATTGATGAAAGCTTCTGCTTCAGCGATGACCTTGGTTTTTAGCGCTCTATTTTCAAAGACGGCTTCAATGACCAGATCACAAGCGGCTAAGTCTGCGCTGTTATCACTGGGTTGAATTAGCGCCAGGATGCTTTCTTTTTTTATTTTTTTTTCTTCTGTCGATAGATTTGTTTTCTGTGATGAGAATTGCTTTTCTAGTAAATTCTCCGTATACATTTTTCCTTTTTCAGCAAGCCCTAAATCAACATCTTTTAAAATGGTTCTCATGCCTTTGCTGGCACACGCATAGGCAATACCAGCGCCCATCATACCCGCACCTAACACGCCAACTTGTGTTATCCGGGATTTTTCAAACGATGGTGGACGGCTACAGCCACTGTTAATTTTATTCAACTGGAACCAAAAAGTATTGATCATGTTTTTGGTCACTGGATGACAAGCCAGCTCAATAAAATAGCCTGTTTCAATTGCGCTAGCCGTATCAAAATCAACTTGAATTCCTTCCACCATCGTCGCCAATATTTTTTCGGGTGCAGGTAACACCCCAGCGGTTTTTTTTGTGAGCATGGCGGGCGCCAAGGAAACTAACTGAGCGATTTTAGTATTGCGAAGATCACCTCCGGGCAATCTATAACCCTCTCTATCCCAAGGCTGTTGAACCTGTGGATTTTGTAAAATCCATTGCAACGCCTGTTGCATCATACGGTTGGGATCATCCACTAACTGATCAACCAAACCCCATTCTACTCCCTGATTTGGTGTAAATTTTTTACCTTCTAACAACAAGGGCATAGAAGCCTCTAAACCCAACATTCTGACCATTCTCGTGATTCCTCCTTCACCCGGTAATAAGCCGAATGTCACTTCGGGTAAACCGAATAACACTTTAGGATCATTAAGCGCAATGCGATAATGAGCTGCCAACGCAATTTCAAATCCACCGCCCAACGCTGCACCCGAGATACAGGCAACGACAGGCTTTCCTTGAGTCTCCAAGGTTCGTAATAATTTTTTAATATTTTCCGTTAATCTCAATAATTCATCAGCCGTCTCTGTGCTTGTTTCAAAAATCAGATTGATGTCGCCTCCTGCCAAAAACGTGTTTTTATTGGAACGAATAATCACACCGATAAAATCATCCGCACAAAGTTTATCCAAAGCCCAGCTTAAAGATTCGGCAAATTGTGCGTCCATGAGATTTACAGATGTATCGGGTTTATCTAACACTAAATGGACAATGTTATTTTCATCTTTTTGGTACTGAATAGAGCGCATTTGTTTTTCCTCTGATTTGTGCATGGTGTTAAACTCGTTCAATAATGGTCGCAATACCCATTCCACCACCGACACAAAGCGTGATTAACCCTCTGCGCTGATTTCGGTCTTCCAATTCATCTAAGACAGTACCCACCAACATAGCTCCCGTAGCCCCCAAGGAATGCCCCATGGCAATAGCACCACCGTTCACATTAATTTTTTCAGAGGGTATTTGTAGTTCTTTTTGAAAGCGCATCACTACCGAGGCAAAGGCTTCATTCACTTCAAATAAATCAATATCATCTATGGCTAACTTAGCAATAGCTAAGGCTTTAAGTGTTGCAGGCATGGGGCCTGTCAACATAATGGTGGGATCAGTTCCAGCAAGTGCGGTGGCAATTATTTTGGCTCTAGGCTTTAATTGGAACCGTTGTGCCATAGCTGCATTGCCGACTAACACAGCGGCAGCACCATCCACCAAGGCAGATGAATTACCGGGGCTATGTACATGCTGTATATGCTCAACTTGAGGATACTTTTGTCTAGCGATACTATCAAACCCCAACCCGCCCATTTTGGCAAAGGAAGGATTTAATTTAGCTAAGGAGGCTTGATTACAATCAGGGCGCACCATTTCATCTTTAGCCAATAACACATAACCATTTCTATCTTTGACTGGAATAATGGATCGATCAAAAGCACCTCGAGCTTGGGCAGCGGCCGCTTTTACATGAGATTGCAAGGCAAAGAGATCTACTTGTTCACGGCTAAACCCTGCCAGAGTTGCAATGAGATCAGCACCGATTCCCTGAGGCATAAATCCTGTGGTGAGATTAGTTTCAGGATCCATTGCCCAAGCGCCTCCATCACTACCCATAGGAACACGAGACATGGATTCTACACCTCCAGCTACCACTAACTGCTCCCAACCAGAACGGATTTTCATGGCCGCCATATTGACAGCTTCCAAACCAGACGCACAGAACCTATTGATAGTGACTCCAGCCACATTATCATGCCAGCCAGCCATCAATGCCGCCGTTTTGGCAATATCTGCCCCTTGATCTCCAATGGGCGTCACACAACCCATAATAATATCATCAACGGCCTTAGTATCAAGCGCGTTTCTCTGTTGCAAACTCTGAAGCAAATCCGCTAACAATCGAATAGGCTTTACCTGGTATAAGGCGCCATCTTTTTTACCTTTACCACGTGGGGTGCGAATGGCATCGAAAATATAAGCTGTATTTGGCATAAAATATATCGTCATGAAGAAAGAACATACAATTTAGTCTAGTCGTTACTGAGAAAAAATGACAAAATCGATCCAATCTACTGACGATTATTGACAGACTTTTTTGAATTTAGACTAAGAACACTGTTCTTGACGGTACTGGCCAGGCGTGATTCCTGCCCATTTTTTAAAAGTTCTGTAATGAACCACAGAGAACACAGAGAGCACAGAGGGTTTAGTCGTATATTAGCTAGAGTAGAACACTAAATGGATAACGCTACAAAAGGTGAGTA
>PCTP01000182.1:0-109 GCA_002770795.1 Gammaproteobacteria bacterium CG22_combo_CG10-13_8_21_14_all_40_8
TTTCAATATATTCAGTACGTTGGAACATCGGGTTAAAAAATCCCCAACTAAATAATGAGTCTTCACCACGGGGATCAAGCAAGGCCACTGCTAGAGCACCTAAATTTTG
>PCTP01000182.1:225-5818 GCA_002770795.1 Gammaproteobacteria bacterium CG22_combo_CG10-13_8_21_14_all_40_8
TGGCTTTTAATTCTTCAACTTTAACCAACTGTTGTTTTTTCAGCGTGGTATATTGAATGCCATGTAGTTTGATTTTAGCTATCACCTCTTGGTATTGAGCCGGGATCCAATAAGCATCAGGCACTTTGACTTTTTCTTGAGGTATTCTCGACCAATAAACAGGTAACTCTTTGTAAATTTTAGACAGACCATTCCATTCAACATAATGAATGCCCGTTATAGAGTCTTGTTTTTTCGTATAATCAATACCATAAAAATCCATTTTCTCAGGGTGTTCTCTATCACTAGACCATGATAAAACTTGTTCTGCAGGATGGGCCTGTTGATCTTTTTTGATGGCCTTTTTTAATGCATCACCCTCTGCAGCCAAAGTTTTTAAAGATTGCTCCAGAAAAACATAAGTCCCTAACACTCTTCGTTTATAAGGTTTTAATGAATGATTTTCGACAAGTACGGTGGGTAAGTGGCGAACATCACCATAACCATTTGAAAACCGTGGAGAAGCCGTCCATCCCACAATGCCTTTAGCAAAATCCTGAGGATCAACACCAAAAACCAAAGGGCCTCCCAAATGACCGTTCTCCTTTAAAGCTTGATCAACCTGTGGGCGCAAGTTGCTTGATAACCAACGACTAATATTGGGAGAATCAGCATAATCTGCATTAAAACCATAGGTGATATCATATTGATAATCCTCGCCATCGGTCACATGAATATCGAAATACAAATCAGGCTCCCATTGGTTGATCGCCTGCAATAGATATTGCATTTCCAAAGTGTCAGCCTTGGTGTAATCTCGATTTAAATTCAGATTAAGCGAGTTAGTGCGCCAGCCCATGTGAATCGGACCTCTTTGGTTGACTCTATTATTCTCCGAACGACGCTCATGACCATCAAGATTAAATATGGGAATAAAAAGCATATTCACTTTATCCAACAAAGCCATTTTACCACCTTTACTAATGTCTCTTAAAAGCATCAACCCAGCATCTTTACCATCAATCTCACCCGAATGAATACCCGCCTGAACCAGCAAAGTGGGTTTATGATTCGCTGCCAATTGTTTGGGAGTAGATGCCCCATCACGAGAGGCAATCAACATCCATAAATCACGGTTTTGGTCACTTTTTCCTAACGAAGTGAGATGAAACATGGGTTCACTCTCAACCAATTTCTGTAAGTACTCAATACTGGTTTGATAATCGGGTGTATCAGTTAAAGCCATTGCCTCAACGGGAGTTTGCCAAGGATTAGATTGATCTTGAATGAGTTTTTCACTTGTACCACTCCAAGATTTAATTGGCGGTAACAGGGCTGTGTTAGAAAAATCAGCAGCGGCAAATGCAACGCTTTGTATGAGTAACAACGAGAATAAATAAGCAGGTAACTTCATTGTTGAATCCTAGGATATTTTTGAAATATTTCGAGATTAGCACAATTTGGACTTATTTAATATGTGGTAGCTGAGCGATCCTCACGAAATTATCAAGAAATTGTTCCGATTTTTTAAGAGAAATGCAAGGGGTGCCCCAAACATCCAGAAGATTTCCAACCAAGATATCCAGATATCCCGATTGGCTCGGAAGGTTTCGAGATAGCGTTAAAGAAGTTATTACTGGGCTGAATAAACGAATAGCTGTTGAAAATAACGTTGGGACCAGGAGGAAAACATGTGGTGGCTATGGGTGGACTTGAACCACCGACCCCAGCATTATGAATGCTGTGCTCTAACCAACTGAGCTACATAGCCGATATTGCTGATATTATTGTGATGCTGTATTTTGCTTGCAATCAACAGCGGCGCACATTTTGCTAATTTAGCCGCTGTTTGTCAAGAGAAATTATTTAAAAATATGGTTTTTTTAGATTTTAGTTATTAAATCTAAAATGCATAACATCTCCATCTTGAACTGAGTATTCTTTGCCTTCTAAACGCCATTTACCCGCTTCTTTGGCACCCTGTTCGCCTTTATATTCAATGAAATTATTGTAACTTATTACTTCTGCGCGGATAAAGCCTTTCTCGAAATCTGTATGAATAACGCCTGCTGCCTGTGGTGCTGTCGCATTAACGGCGACAGTCCAAGCTCTCACTTCTTTAACACCAGCGGTAAAATAGGTTTGTAGGTTCAGTAGACTATAGCCACCTCTGATCACACGGTTTAAACCAGGTTCTTCTAATCCAAGCTCATCTAAAAACTCTTTTTTCTCATCATCTTCGAGAAGCGCAATTTCTGCTTCAATTTCTGCACAAATAGGGACGACAATGGCTTTTTCAGCTTTTGCATATTCAATGACTTTGTCAAGATAGGGATTGTTCTCAAAACCATCTTCAGCCACATTGGCAATATACATAACGGGTTTTAGGGTAAGCGGTAAAAATACTTTGAGACGCTTAAATTCGTCTTCGTCCCAATCACCACTTCGCAGAGATATACCTTCATCTAATAAAAGTTTAGCTTTTTCGTAAACTTTTACATTGGCTTTCGCCTCAGAATCGCCTGCACGTGCAATTTTTTGTTGGCGTAGCAGGGCTCTTTCTAAGGTTTCCAAATCTGCGAGGGCTAATTCTGTATTGATAATTTCAATATCATCTAATGGATCAATTTTTCCAGCAACGTGTACGATATCGTCGTTGGCAAAACAGCGCACTACATGGGCAATTGCGTCAGTTTCACGGATATTTGCTAAAAACTTATTGCCCAAACCCTCTCCTTTTGATGCACCCTGTACCAAGCCGGCAATATCAACGAATTCCATGGTGGTGGGGAGGGTTCTAATAGGTTTAACAATTTCGGCTAATTTATCCAATCGTGGATCGGGTACTGGTACGATGCCTGTGTTGGGTTCAATGGTACAAAATGGGTAATTTGCACTCTCAATACCAGCACTGGTCAGTGCGTTGAACAGGGTGGATTTTCCCACATTGGGTAAACCGACTATTCCACAATTAAAACCCATTTGATGACCTCTTTAAATTTGTAGATGATGTGTGTTGAATAATTATTTCTTTCTGTTGCAAGGGTGTTAAATGATTAGGGTTTAAAACCATGCAGCCTGTTTTGTGCTTTATCCCAATGGTTATTGATGACATCTTCAGTAGTTGCTACGGCTTCATCAATGACCGCCATGATATTTTGCTTTTGGGATACGGACGGTTTGCTTAATACATGCGCTGTGACTAAATCTTTATTACCCGGATGATCAATTCCTATTCTTAATCGGTAGAATTCTCTGTTATTGCCCATGGATTGTATAATGCTTTTAAGGCCATTGTGACCACCATGTCCTCCCCCTAGTTTTAAACGAGCAGTGCCACAGGGTAAATCTAATTCATCATGGGCAACTAATATTTCATTCGCTTGAATCTTAAAAAAATTGGCTAAGGCTTGAACCGATTTACCACTAAGATTCATAAAGGTCGTTGGTATCAAAAAGCGAACATCTTGATTTGCTATGGATCTCCGTGCACTGAGTCCAAAAAAATTCTTATCCGGATCCAGGCTAAAGTTGTAAGATCGAGCAAGCTCCTCGACATACCAAGCACCAGCATTATGTCTTGTATCTTGATATTCCGATCCAGGATTGGCTAATCCGACAATTAATTTAATGGGCATAATAAGCTATCTATAAAGGGTGAAACCCTATGGTTAATCTCACTAGCTTTGAAACAAAAAGCCGAAAGTTACAGTGTAACTCTCGGCTTAACTCTCTATTTATCAAGTAAAGGCTGAAGATAAATATTGACTTTCTGGCCCTTCAGTCATTAATTCAGGCTATTCTGCTGTTTCTTCTGCTGGAGCTGCCTTTGATTTCACAACTGTTACGACACCTAGATTGTGAGTATGATTTTCGTCATGCATAATAGCTAAAATACTTACATTAGCAGGCATTTTGATATCACTTAAGTGAATAGTTTCGCCAAGTTTAAGCCCTGCAACATCGACTTCGATAAATTCAGGCAAATCTTTAGGTAAACAACAGATTTCCAAATCTGTTTTCAAGTGAGAGAGCTGGCCACCTTCGGATTTAACACCATAACAGCTATTTTCATTCACCCAATGAATAGGAACATGAGTGGTTAAAGCTTCTTTAGCATCAACTCTTAAAAAGTCAGCATGAATCAAAGTTGGCTTGAATGGATGGCGTTGAAGCGCTTTTAAAAGCACTTTTTCTTTTTTCTTACCAATATGTAAGTTAATGATGTGTGAGTAGAAAGCTTCATTTTCAAGGGCGTGGAATATTTCGTTATGAGACAGCACTAAAGATAGTGCTTCTTTTCCAGCTCCGTAGACAACTGCAGGCATTTTGTTTTCATGACGTAGGCGGCGGCTCGCACCTTTCCCCTGGTCTTGACGCAATTCTGCATGGATTTCAAATTGTTCAGACATTGTGTTCTCCAAATATATTACTTCAATAAGAAGTAATAAGTGACTGCTGGTATTTTATAATACCAATATTAATGATTATCTCCGCGACCTGAGATAATCGGTTGATACTTAGGGTTATTCCATAAACATCGAGCTAAGAGATTCTTCCTCATTGACTCGCTTTATGGCTTCCGAAAGCATGTCGGCTAAAGAAAGCTGGCGGATTCTAGCACAATTTTGTGCAATTTCCGATAGGGGAATGGTATTTGTTACCACTAATTCGGTTAATTCTGAGTTATTGATGTTGTTAATCGCGTTGCCAGATAATACGGCATGGGTACAATAAGCTGAAATTGAGCGGGCACCTTGTTCTTTTAATGCCTTGGCAGCAGAGGTCAAGGTGCCAGCGGTATCAATCATGTCATCAATAATAATGCAGTCTTGACCTTCCACATCGCCAATAATATTCATAACTTCAGATTTATTGGCTTCTGGGCGGCGCTTATCGATAATGGCTAATGGACAGTCATTGAGTCTTTTGGCCAGAGCTCGCGCTCGCACCACTCCGCCAACGTCTGGTGAGACTATCATGGGATTTTTGAAGTTCTTCTTATAAATATCTTCCAATAGAATAGGAGTTGCATAGACATTATCGACGGGAAAATCGAAAAAGCCCTGAATTTGATCCGCATGTAGATCGACGGTGAGAACGCGGTTAATACCAACTGTTGCCAGCATATCTGCAGCTACTTTTGCGCTGATTGGCACACGTTTGGAGCGAACTCTACGATCTTGTCTGGCATAACCAAAATAGGGAGTAACAGCTGTAATGCGGCCAGCACTTGCTCTTCTTAGTGCATCGGCCATGACCATTAATTCCATCAGATTATCATTACAAGGATGGCAGGTGGATTGAATAATAAAAATATCCTGACCTCGAACGTTCTGCAAGATCTCGACGTTTATTTCACCATCACTAAATCTTCCCACAGTGGCTTTACCCAAAGTGATATCCAAATGTTCAGCTATTTCTTGAGAAAGGGCAAGGTTAGCGTTACCGCTAAAAAGCATTAAGTCAGACATAATGGTACCTGAATTATGTTGAAAACCTGATTTATTTAAGAAAGGTTATTTTCCTAACATGGAATTTGCTGGTTTCAGTGCTTTGTAGATTAAGATACATTTTATCACATTGAGATCCTAATTTTTCGACCACTTTGGTT